>NZ_JBKBVB010000029.1:0-40661 GCF_046289595.1 Pseudorhodoplanes sp. | reverse complement strand
CCCGGCGCGCCGGCCGGCCGTGTCGCGAGATCGGCCGCGCGTACCACTCCCGCAGGCCCGGCGGCCCGGCGATCAGCAGCGGCCGGCTTCGCTTGACGTTCAGTTGCTGGTCCAGAACAAAAAACGGAATGCCGCCGAAATGGTCGGCGTGGAAATGTGTGAGCAGGATCGCATCGATGGCGCCGCGATCCACACCGGCTTTTCGGAGCGCCACCAGCGAGCTTGCGCCGCAATCGAGCAGGAATTTCCGTTCGTCGGAGGCGACATGGATGCAGGTGTTAAAGCGGCCGCCCGATCCGAACGCGTCGCCGCAGCCGACGAATTGCACCTGCATACGGGTTTCCTGTTACTTGGTGACCTTTGCCGCGTCGGAACTTGCATCGGCGATATACATGTCATTGCGGCAGGCGACACGCATTTCCATACGAAAGATCGCGCGCATGGCGATAAGGGCGACAAAGATGCCGAGCAGAAGCGCGGCATAGGCTGGCAGCGCATGCGGCGACAATCCTGGAATGCCGTACAGGATCAACGCATCGTTGCCGCCGGGCAGGAGCGCGCAGCCGAGCCCCATCAGGATGCCGCCGAAAATGTTGCGCAGCCATGACAGCCGCGGCCGAAAGTCGGGACGGAACGAGCCGCGCTGCAGTGTCGAGACCAGCATGCCGAGCAGCACCGAAAAAAGGACAAGCCAGCGTCCGAGGGTGGGCATTGGACGCACACCGGCATGGGCCTCGATGGTTTGCTGGAAGGTCGTCGTATAACCGGCCGAACCGAATAGAAGGAGAATGATGCCGCCGGAGAGCCCCATCAGCAGCGCAGCGGTGGAGAGGCGATAGGCAGGCGAAAGGACCGCGGTTCGCAAGGTCGTTCCCGGTTCGCGGCTGCGCCACAGCCGAAAAAGCTCAAAAAGTGCCAAGGCCACAAGCAGCGTTGCAGCATAGGGCGCAAGATGCAGCAGGGCCGGGATCGGGCTCGACGTCGGCGCCGGACGGGTCAATGCCCCGCTGCCGATCAGCGCGACGAAGAGCAGGACCCCGACGATAAACCCCATGACAGTGAGCAGCATGCCGCCTTCGCCGTCCACCATGCGCGCCATCGTGGCGTAGGCGCAGGCGCCGTTGATGCCGGCGCCGATGCCGAACAGAAGGCCGCCGAACATCGCGGTGAAGGTGAGTTGCCAGCCGGTCAGCGCCGTTGCCGTCTGTGGTGCAAGCAGAAAGACCGGAACCGTGATCGCAAAGACCCAAAGCGCCGACTTAACAATGCTGCCGAACATGTAGACGGTACCGGAATGGGTGTATTCCGCGACTGCACGGACCGTGCAGATGCTGGCCCTGTGGGCCGCGAAGCCGAGGATCGCGGCAAGGATGCAGGCGATGACGAGATTCAGCATGACGCGCGCAGAATTCTTGGCCGCGAAATGTCAGGCTCCGCAGCATGTGGGGAACCTTAGCGGCCAAACCGGTGCGGGCGAAGCAACGCCTGTTTCGCCCCTCACAGCTCTTTGAAACCGCACGGCTTTCCGCTGTCGGCTATCGCCCTGAAAACGTTTCCCCGAAAACTTCGATAACTATATGATTTCAAAGGTATTTTGTTGCGCCTCCGAATAGCCAGATTTTTCCCCGGCGGCGGCGATTAGCTGCTATAATGCAACATGTTAATGAAAATTCGGAGCCGCAAAGGCGTTCCGACGCAGGTAGGGCGAACCTGTCGCGATGAATGGAGTTGAGCGTGCTGAAATCGCATAAATTCATGGTGGGCCAGACGGTCCGCTACATTGCGGGGCCCTTGAATCGCGCCAGTGCCGACGGAAGCTTCAAGATCGTGAAGCTGCTTCCGCCGGACGGTGACGAGCATCAGTACCGGATCAAGAACACCGAGGAAGCCTTTGAGCGCGTGGCAAAGGAAAGCCAGCTCGACCGCCACCAATAGCCGCGGCCACCCTCAGTCAGCAGAATCGCTCAAGCGCGATTGATGCGCGCCCGCAGGTCGGCCCAGCCTTCCTGCACGCGCAGCTTGATGCTATTCCAGTTGGTCTCGACGACGTCCCAGTTGACCATGGGCCGTGCCTGGGGCGCCGTCGGCCCGGACGCGACCGTCGAGGTCTGCATGCTGTCATGATAATAGGCGCCCGCGACAAGCAGCAGCGCACCGAGAAGCATTCCAACAATAAGCCGCATCTCTGTCTTCTCCTTCGGCGCCGCAATTCCGGCGTGAAAGGCGCCATTGTGGGACGACGAACGTGCCGGATTCGAAAAGGTTCCGGTGAATGTGCGAGAGGAATGCACCATGCCGATTTACATCACTCAGGGGCGATATACCCGAGAGGCGATCAAGGGCATGGTGATCAGCCCCGAAGATCGCTCCGATGCGGTATCGCGGATGCTTGCGAAGGTTGGTGGCAGGCTGATCGGATATTATGTGACATTCGGCGAGTACGACTTTCTCGTGATCGCGGAGGCGCCTGGCGAAACCCAGATCGCGGCGGTATTGCTCGCGGCCGCCAGCGGAGGCGGAGTCACGGGGCTCAAGACCACCCTCGCCATGACCACCATCGAGGCCAAGGGCGCCTTCGCCGCGGCGAGCGATCTGACGCCGTCCTTCCGGTCGGCCGGCGGTGTGTGAGCGGCGACACGGACCTTCCCGAAAGAGGGTTGCATTGGCTGATTTTCAGGCGTCCAATTCCACATTAACGGCATATGCAATGCAATGGCTAAGGCAATGGCTATGCCGGTCCGAACGACATGACTGAGACGATTGCCTTTCCGCTCTGGGCAGCAGCGGCGGCCGTGGCCGTGCTGGCTCTTTTCGCGATCCTGGCGGTTGCGCGTATGGGCGGCCGCCAGGCGCTCGCCATTGGCGCGGTGGCGCTGCTCTTGGTCGGCGGCGGATGGCTGGTTCTGGAGCGGATGGACGATGAAGCCGGCACCGAACAGCGCCGCGCCATCGAAGCTCGCTTTGCGGCGCTCAACGCACAGGTATCGTCGCCTGGTTCGAATCTCGCCTGCCTCGATGCGCCGGGCGGGGAGCTGGTGCATGAGGCCTGCGAACGAACCCTGTTTTCCGGTCCGGAACAGGTCGCCGCGGCACTTAACTTCGTGGCGGCCCGGATCGATCTGCTGCGCGATCTCGCCGCGCTCCCGCGGCGCGACGCTCCGGCGTATGACAGCCTGCGTGGCCCGCTGCTGCGCAGTCTGGAGGCGGACCGGTTCGGTTTCTATGCCCAGATCCTTGTCGAACGCGACCGCTGCAGCGCCGCGGATTGTTTTGCGTTCGGACTGGTTGAGCGCCGTGACCGGCTTGCTGCGAACATGGCCGAACGCGCTTATGACAAACGTGTGTCGCGGTACGCTGCGAGTTGGGCGGACAAGCCGGACGGATCTCGGGCACCAGCCCTTGCGTCTCAGCCGCAACCCGAGGGGCCTGGCGACGCTGCGCTCACGGTGCAGCCTCCGTCGCACAAGCCGGTGAATATTGATTTTCCAAGCGCGGCATCGATCCCGCCGGTCAGCATCATGTCGAACGAACCGGGCCGGACCGGGCAAAACGGCGTCGAGCCCGCGGCCCGGCCGGACCCAAAGCCAGAGCCCAAATCCGAGGCGAAACCGCAGGCCGCGCCCGCGCCGCAACAGGCTGCCTCGCCGCCCGTGCCGCCGCGCCGTCCGGCGCAAAAGGCACAGAGCGCGCCTGCAAGGTCCGCGCCTCCGGCCGCTGCCGCGCCAGCCACCGCCGATCCTTTTCCCCAGCCCGTCGGCTCGGCGCAGCAGACCACCGGCACGCAGCAGCAATAAAGGCGCGGACGGCGGGCCTTTCTTTGCCGCGCCGGCGCAGGCATCCTGCCGACCGAAAGCGCCCCGGGGGAATCATGTTCGCTTCTGTCCTGATCGCCAATCGCGGCGAGATCGCGTGCCGGATTGCGCGCACCGCGCACCGGATGGGTCTGCGCACCATCGCGGTGTATTCGGAAGCTGACGCCAACGCGCCCCATGTTCGCCTTTGCGACGAGGCG
This sequence comes from Pseudorhodoplanes sp., assembly GCF_046289595.1. Classification (GTDB taxonomy): domain Bacteria; phylum Pseudomonadota; class Alphaproteobacteria; order Rhizobiales; family Xanthobacteraceae; genus Pseudorhodoplanes. Next base: position 36,649 of record NZ_JBKBVB010000029.1, on the reverse strand, counting down.
CATCTCATCGGTCCGGCCCCCGCGCGCGAGAGCTACCTCGCGATCGACACATTGCTGACGGTCGCAAAGCGGAGCAATGCGGCCTGCATCCACCCGGGTTACGGCTTTCTCTCCGAAAATGCGGACTTCGCGCAGGCCTGCGAGCAGGCAGGCATCGTGTTTGTCGGCCCGCCGCCGGCTGCAATCCGCGCCATGGGACTGAAGGATCGGGCGAAGGCGCTGATGCAGGAGGCGGGCGTGCCGGTGGTGCCCGGCTATCACGGCGACCAGCAGGACGGTTCCTTTCTCAAACGCAAGGCCTATGAGATCGGTTATCCGGTGCTGATCAAGGCGGTCGCCGGCGGCGGCGGCAAGGGCATGCGGCTCGTCGAACGCCATGCCGATTTCGATGCCGCAATCGACGCCGCGCGGCGCGAAGCGGCGTCGGCCTTCGGCGACGACCGCGTCCTGATCGAGAAATACGTCACCGCGCCGCGTCATATCGAAATCCAGATCTTCGCCGACAAGCGCGGCAATGCGATCCATCTCTTCGAGCGCGATTGCTCGCTGCAGCGCCGTCATCAGAAGGTGATCGAGGAAGCGCCTGCGCCTGGCATAACCGACGATCTGCGTGCGCGGATGGGTGCGGCAGCGGTCGCAGCGGCGAAAGCCGTCGGCTATGCCGGAGCGGGCACTGTGGAATTCATCGCCGACGGCGCGGGCGGGCTGAAGCGGGATGGCTTCTGGTTCATGGAGATGAACACGCGCCTGCAGGTCGAGCATCCGGTCACCGAAGCAATCACCGGCTTCGATCTGGTCGAATGGCAGTTCCGCATTGCTGCGGGCGAGCGTCTGCCTGTCACCAACCAGAGCGAAATTCCGCTGCGCGGACACGCGGTCGAAGCGCGGCTCTATGCCGAAGATCCCGAACGCGACTTTCTGCCCTCGACCGGCACGCTGGTCGCGTTGTCCTTTCCCGCAGGCGAGGGGCTTCGGGTCGATAGCGGGGTGGAGCAGGGCGGCGAGATTTCCCCCTATTACGATCCGATGATAGCCAAGCTGATCGCGCATGCCGGCACCCGCGAGGCGGCGCTCGATCGGCTCGCCGCTGCGCTTGATCGCACCATCGTTGCAGGACCGCGCACCAACCTCGCATTCCTGTCGGCGCTGTGCCGCTCGCCGGACTTCCGCCATGGCCGGTTCGACACCGGATATATTGCACGCCATCGCGACGAACTCGGTCTCGAGCCGGGTGGTATCGATGCAGCTGCGGCCGCGCGCGGGGCCGCGCATCTGATCGCGCGCACGCGACCCCTGCCGGCGGCCGATGCCGACACTGCGCCGTCGCCCTGGGATATTGCCGATGGCTTTCAATTGTCCGGCTCGCGCATCACCACGGTTCCGATCGTGGTGAATGGCGAGCCCGACCTTGCTGCGCTGGATTTCTCCGGCGGCGCTGCCCGTGTCACCGTGCGCGGTTTCATGCCCGATCCATCCGCCGCGCTGATCGAGACCCCAGATGCGGTCTACGTGCTGCGCGGCGGACGCCAGACCGAAGTTGCGCTTGCCGATTTCGAGGCAACCGATGCCGACCAGGGCGCGGGCGACGGGACTGTGCGCGCGCCCATGCATGGCAGGCTGCTCGCGGTGCTGGTGAGCGAAGGGGAGACAGTGACGAAAGGGCACAGGCTCGCGATCATCGAAGCGATGAAGATGGAACACGCCATCGTCGCCCCGCGCGAGGGGGTGGTCGCCGCGATTGCTGTCACCGCAGGCGCCCAGGTTGCCGAGGGCGCCCGCATCCTGGCAATCGACGCGCAGAGCTGACCTGTGGAGAGCGCAACGCGCGACCTTTGACGGCGGTGCGCCGCGGCCGTTATGGGAGAGCATGCCGCTTCATCTGATCAAGCTCTGTGTGGGCTGCGATTCCGTCGATGACCTGAAATCGTGGGTGTCCGCCCGCCTCAAGGAGAAGAAGCGGCGTGGGCAGACGCCGGAACACATTCATACCACGCGCATGGTGCCCAAGCGCATGGACGAGTTGCTGGATGGCGGGTCGCTCTACTGGGTCATCAAGGGCCAGGTGATGTGCCGCGAGCGCATCCTCGATCTGCGGCCCTTCGTCGACAAGGACGGCATTGGGCGGTGCCGCATCGTCCTGGATGGGAAGATCAAGCTGGTTGCACCGCGCCCTTATCGGGCGTTCCAGGGCTGGCGCTATCTGACCGACGCCGAGGCGCCGGCTGACCTCGACCGGACCGGACGGGGGGCGGCGACCATGCCGGAACAGATGCGTCGCGAACTCAGCGAGCTTGGATTGCTTTGAGTTTTTCCGCCTCGAATTGCTATAACGCAAACGAATAATTCCAGATCGTCCCCACCCTGAGCAGCCAGCCGCCGCCTCATGTGGTGGTGGGCGCAGCGTGCGGAGGAAACCCGATGATCATCGGCGACCAGAACGAAGTGACCGTCGCAGTTCTCAAGGCGATGGAGCAAACGCCGGACCCGCGGTTGCGCGAGCTTGTCACCCTGATGATCAAGCATCTGCACGGCTTTATCCGCGAGGCGAAGCTGAGCGAGGAGGAATTTCACCAGGCCTGCAATTTCATTGTGCGGCTCGGCCAGAAATCCGATGCCTCGCACAACGAGGTGGTGCTGATGGCCGGATCACTCGGCGTCTCGTCCTTGGTGTGCCTCCTCAATAACGGCAACAAGGGGCAGACCGAGACCTCCGCCTCGATGCTCGGTCCGTTCTGGCGCATGGACTCGCCCAAGACCGAAAATGGCGGCTCGATCGTGCGCTCGCCGACGCCCGGTCCGGCCCTGTTTGCCGAATGCAAGGTGGTGGACGGCAAGGGGGATCCAATCTCGGACGCGATCGTCGATGTCTGGCAGTCCTCGACCGAAGGCCTCTACGAAAACCAGGATCCCAACCAAGCCGACATGAATTTGCGCGGCCAGTTTCGCACCGATGCGGACGGCCGCTTCGCCTTCCGCAGCATCCTGCCTGCCGGCTATCCGATCCCGGTGGACGGCCCGGTCGGCGATTTCATCCGGGCGGTGAAGCGGCCACATAATTACCGCCCGGCGCATATTCACTTCCTGATCTACAAGCCCGGCTTCAAGACGTTGATCTCGCAAATCTATGTCAACGACGATCCGCTGCTGGAGACCGATGTCCAGTTCGGAGTCACCAAGGCGCTGATCGGGAACTATGTGCGGCACGACAACGAGACGCCGCCGGCAAGGGACGTGACCGGGCCGTGGTATTCCTTCTCCTATACCTTCGCGATGGAGCCGGGCGAGGCCAAGCTTCCGCGGCCGCCGATCTCGGGCAAGGCGGTGAAAGAAGCGCTATCTCCTGCACTTGCGAAGTGAGCGAGCGACGAGCGGCAGATCGATACCGTTCGCCGCGCGTGCTCACGAAGCCGTCACAAGTCTTTGAAGCGCCGGTTTCGACGATTGCGGTGCGGCCTTCGCTCGGGTAGCAAGCTCGTCCCGCCGCTGCGCGTTCGCGCAAAGGGCCTGCCGACGTGGTCCGACAAAAACAAATTCTGATAACGCTTGCGCTCTGCACCGCACTCGTCCTGCTTCCCGCGGCCGTTCACGGGCAGAGCGGCGGTAATCCGTTTCCGACACCGATCGGCAAGCCTCCGGCAAAGCCCGCGGCGCCTTCCGGCGGCGTAGTCGGGAGCGTTGCGACGGTTACGCCGGCGGCCAATGTCGCGCGCAGCGGCGCCGCCGCAAGCGGACTGAAGAAGGGCGACGACATCCGCAAAGGCGATCGGCTGTCGACCAATGCCAGCGGCGCGCTTGGTGTCACCTTTGACGACGAATCGACCTTCAGTCTGTCCGCCAATGCCTCGATCACCGTGGATGAGTACGTCTATCGCAAGGGCGCGCGCGGCAATGCCATCGTCAGCGTGACCCGCGGGACCGTCGGATTTGCCGCAGAGCAGGTGGCAAAGACCGGAGAAATGCGCATTACCACGCCAACCGCGATCGTCGGCGTGCGCGGTACCACCGGCGTGGTGGAGGTCGGACCGGGTGGTGCAACCAATGTCAAACTCTATGAGGACGAGAACGGTACCGTCGGCCGCATCGAAATATTCAACCGCCAGGGCCAGCGCATCGCGGAGCTTACCCAGGCAGCAACGGGTTATGCCATCCAGGTGGTAGCCCAGCAGGTCGTCGCCAATGCGCTGACGATTTCGCCGCAGCAATTGGCGCGCGACCGTAACCTGGTGCGAAATGTCTTTAATTTCAGAAATATCGGGCGTGGTATCATTAATCAGCGTCTGAACCTGCGCGATCTGCCGCGCAACATCCCCGGCGCGCCGCAACTGCCCGCGATTCCGGGACTGCCGTCGATCCCGGGCTTCCCTGGGCGGTGACGGCGAGCGAACGATGGCGCGATGCGAATAGCGCTATTCGCCTCGCGTCTTTGCTTTTCACACTCCGAGGTTGTCGATCAGCCGTGTGCGGCCGAGCCGCGCTGCAACAAGAAGCCGGATCGGCCCGTCGGCGGCGCTGACGACCGCTTCCAAAGTCTCTGCGTGGCGGCCTTCCAGATAGTCGACCTTGAAGCCGGCCTTTTCGATTGCGGCGCGACCGTCGGCGAGCACCGCCGCGATTGGCTCGCCGGCCTTGATCCGCGCTGCACTCTCCTTGAGCACGCGATAGAGCACGGGCGCGGTCACCCGCTCCTCAACTGAAAGGTAAACGTTGCGCGAGGACAGGGCGAGGCCGTCCTTCTCGCGCATGGTCGGGCAGCCGACGACCTTGACCGGCAGGTCGAGATCGCGCGCCATCCGCGTCACGACCTTGAGCTGCTGATAATCCTTCTGGCCGAATATCGCGACGTCCGGCGTCACCTGCAGGAACAGCTTGGCGACAACGGTGGCTACGCCGCCAAAGAAATGCGGACGGAAAGCGTCTTCGAGTCCGGCCAGGGCCGGCCCGCCTGGCGTGATGGCGGTGCAGAAGCCGCCGGGATACATGGCGGTTTCGGTCGGTGCCCAGATCAGATCGACTCCCAGTTTCGAGAGGGCCGCCACGTCTTGTTCGAAATTGCGGGGATAGGAGCCGAAATCCTCGTTCGGCGCGAATTGCTTCGGATTGACGAAGATCGAGACCGCAACTGCGCCAGCCCGCTTGCGTGCGTGCCGGACCAGCGAGAAATGTCCGTCATGCAGCGCACCCATGGTGGGGACCAGCGCCACGCTGTCGTGCTTCTTGCGCAATGTCGCGACCGCCTTTCGCAGTGGCGATACCGTTCTGACGATCAGGGGCTTGCGAGCCATGAACCCTCCGGGACGAAGCAGCGACACTATCCAAGTCGTCGGGCACAATCCAAGTGTCCGCGCCGAGTGATGCGTCCGGCGCGCGTTGCCGTGCGGCCACGGATTAATGATGAACGCGCCCGGCCGCAACGAATGCTTGACCGGACGCATGGTGAGAGCAGAGGATAGCAGCGGCAGGGATAATGACGTTATGTTGGTCCAAGCGGGTATTGGGCCTCGCAAGTCAGCGCACGTCGTCGTCGTCGGAAACGAGAAAGGTGGGTCGGGCAAATCCACGACCGCCATTCATGTTGCCATTGCGCTGCTGAAAGCGGGCCAGAAAGTTGCGACCATCGATCTGGACTCGCGTCAGAAGAGCCTGACGCGTTATGTGCAGAACCGCAAACTCTGGGCGCGGCGGACGGGCCTGCCGCTCGAAATTCCCCTGAACTTCTGTGTCGCGCGCGCCGAAAGCGTGCGCAATGACGAAAACGAGAATGCGGAGTTTACCGCCTTCGCCGAGACCATCGGTGCGGTCGAACACGCCTACGATTTCGTGGTGATCGATACGCCGGGGTCGGATTGCTATCTGATGCGGCTCGCTCATGCGATGGCCGATACGCTGATTACGCCGTTGAATGACAGTTTCGTCGATTTCGACGTTCTGGGTACTGTCGATCCGGAGACGTATGCGCTGACCGGCACCAGCCATTACTCGGAGATGGTTCGCGATGCCCGCCGCCAGCGGCGCAAGGTCGACCAGGAGGCGGCTGACTGGATCGTTGTGCGCAACCGGCTGTCGACGCTGGGTTCTCGCAACAAGCGGCTGCTGTCGGAGGGGCTTCGGGCCCTCGGACTGCAGCTTGGGTTTCGGGCGGCAGACGGATTCTCCGAACGCGTCGTTTATCGCGAGTTTTTTCCTCGGGGACTGACCGCGCTCGACGACATCGACGAGACAACGCTTGGAACCCGCCCGAACATGTCCCATGTGACGGCTCGCGAAGAGGTCCAGGCGCTGCTCGCCGCGCTGAGGCTCCCGATCGACGAAAAGGGCCGACGGCGGGCCGCGGCGCGCGCGGAATGGTTCAATTCGGCGCATAAGCCACTGGAAATTCAGGATCTCCTGGATTAGCGGGTTCTGGCGCCGGTCAGGGGCGAGCGTGTGCGGCGGTGGGATGCGCTGCGGTGTCGCGGTGTGCCCGACCTCCGAAGCAGAAACCCTATATACCGGAACGTCGTAGCTATAACGTGGGCGGCGGCGCTGCGGGAGCTGCGAATCGGCCCCACGGCGCCCCCGTGGCGTTCGGCGGCACCGGTCGCCCAACCGGAAGTGATGCAAGGCGCAATGAGCAAAGACAGTCCGGAGAAAAAGATCGCAAAAAAAGGCGAGGTGCAGCCCATCGCCTCCCGCGCGGAGATCGACGCCTTTCTGTCCAAGGTGCGGGAAATGGTGCCTGCCGCCCTTGGCGGCCAGCGCGGGCGGCTGGTCTTTGCGCTGGACGCCACCATGAGCCGCCAGCCGACCTGGGATTCCGCCTGTCAGCTGCAGGCTCAGATGTTCGAGGAGGCCGCCAAGATCGGCGGTCTCGACGTCCAGCTTGTTTATTTTCGCGGGCTTGCCGAATGCCGTGCCTCCGGCTGGGTGGCGCAGCCGGAGCGGCTCGGCGCGCTGATGGAGCGGATCGATTGTCGCGGCGGGCATACCCAGATCGGCCGGGTTCTACGGCATGTCCGCAAGGAATCGGAGCAGCGTAAGGTGCAGGCACTGGTCTATGTCGGCGATGCGATGGAAGAGCCCATCGACGACCTCTGCGCCGGAGCGGGTGAACTCGGCCTTCTTGGGGTTCCCGCCTTCATGTTCCAGGAGGGCGGCGATCCGATCGCCGAAAACGCCTATCGGGAAATCGCGCGGCTCAGTCGCGGCGCCTATGGCCGGTTCTCGCCGGGTGCGGCAAAGGAACTGGCCGAATTGCTGCGCGCCGCCGCGGCCTATGCGGCCGGCGGCATGAAGGCGCTGTCCGACCTCTCCGCACGACAAAGCGGGGGCGCACAGAAGCTGTTGCGACAGATGAGCTGATCCGGGGCAGACGCAATTATGGGTCCCATTATCCTAGGCGTCATCGTGCTGCTGCTTGCGGTGTGGGGCCTGCACGGTTTTACGCGTGTCGATCCCAGGGTCGCAGCGCAGGTGATGCGCACCAGCGGCGGCATTGCTGCCCTTGCGGGCGCCGCTTTTCTCGGTGCCCGTGGACAGGTTGGGCTTGCCTTGCCGCTGGGCTTTGCCGGCCTGTCGCTGCTCGGCTGGCTTCCGGGAATGGCGACGCTGTCGAAGCGGATGAACAAGAGCAGCGGTCAGGTGTCGCAGGTCCGCTCCGCATTTGTCGAAATGGAGCTCGACCACGATACCGGCGCGATGCGCGGCCGCATTCTCAAGGGCCGGATGGAAGGCGTGACGCTGGATGCGCTCGATGTGCCGGCGTTGATGTCGCTCTTGCCGGAGGTCGACGAGGAGAGCAGGGCGCTATTGATGGCGTATCTTGACCGCCGGGATCCCGCCTGGCGTGAACACGCGGATGCGGGTGCGGCAGCGGGGCCGGGTAACGTCAACAGTGGAAAAATGACGGAAGAGGAGGCTTATCAGATCCTTGGCGTTCAGCCGGGAGCGAGCGCCGCCGATATCGGACGAGCGCATCGCGCGCTGATGAAGAAACTCCATCCCGATCAGGGGGGCTCGACGTATCTCGCGGCGCGGGTCAATCAGGCCAAGGATCTTCTTCTCAAACGCCATCACTAGTCACCCCACTCGAACGCAACGCTTAAACCTCGGCCAACCTCAATTCCGTGCAGCGAAACACGCGATCTTGTTGCGCTGCAATTCCCTGCAGGCCTGTCCCGCGCTGCTTTCGGTCAATCCGGCAAAGCGCGCGCGGAAGAATCGTTTATCGCCTTTGTTGAAAATTTCGGTATACGGCTCCGCACTTTTGAGCAGACGAGCCGCTTTGCTCTGGGCCGTGGCAAGCTTCTCGCGCGCCTCATCGCGATCCTCGAAGGCGCCGACCTGAATGATCCAGCCGCTGCGCTGTGGTTTGCGCTCTGCCGGAGCGGCCGATGGCGCCAACGGCTCTCTGGCCGCGGCGGTCTGAACCGGCCGGGCAGGCACCGGAGCAGCGGCGACGGATGCGGTGAGCGTGCGCTCCGGTTGAGACTGGGCAAGATCCTGGGCGGTGAGCACGCCGAGCACACCGGGGCGAGCGCCCGGCGGCGGGGGCGGCAGCGCGTTGCTATCCACGCGCGGTTCGGGACGGGTGGCGGGGATCGCGGTTTCTGCGGCCATCGCATCGCGCATGGTCAGCGGCTCCGGGGACCAGAGCGACGTGGTTGCAGCGGTGCGGTAGATGCCCGCACGAACCGGTACCGTCTTGACCAAAGTGGGCTTGATCGGCTCGGTCGAACCTGGCGCCGGCTGATCTGTTGCGTGAGCTTCGGCAGGGCTATCGGGTTTCGCGACCGGCGTTGGAACCCGAACCGGACCCGTTGCGGCGGCAATCCGCAGCGGCTTTTCGGTCCTTGGTTGCGGCGCCGGACGTGGTTGCGGCACCGCCTGCGTGGCCGCTGTAGCCGCTGAGGGTGACGCCGGCGGCTCCGCGGCGTCTGCAACCTCGACGATTTTTGGCGCCGTACGCCGCACCGAAGCAAGCTGAACCCGGGACTCGATCAGACTGCGCATGCGGGCGTCGCGCGCGGCGGCCGAGGTGCCACCGAGCACAACGGCGACAATGCGCCGGTCGCCCCGCTGCACGGCGCTGACCAGATTGAAGCCCGACGCACGGATATAGCCGGTTTTAATGCCGTGCACGCCCGGCACGCGGCCGAGCAGCCGGTTGTGGTTCGACATCCGCACGCCGCGATAGACGAAAGTCTGGGTCGAGAAATACCGGTAATAGCGCGGGAAGCGGTCCTGGATGGCCAGACCGAGGAGCGCCTGGTCGCGTGCGGTGGTGACCTGTGCCGCGTTCGGCAGGCCGTTTGCGTTGCGGTAGACGGTTCGCGTCATGCGAAGCGCTCGGGCCTTGCGCGTCATCTGCCGGGCGAATTCCTCTTCGGACCCGGCAATATGTTCGGCGACCACCACAGCGGCATCGTTGGCCGATTTGGTGATCAACGCCTTGATGGCGTCTTCAACCATCAGCGTCTGGCCGGGACGCAAGCCAAGTTTGGTCGGTGCCTGGCTCGCTGCATGGGCCGAAACCTCCATCTGCGTGTCGAGCTTGATCCGGCCGGCTTCAAGCTGCTCGAACAGCAGATAGAGGGTCATGATCTTTGTGAGCGACGCCGGATGGCGGATCGCGTCGGCATGCGTCTGGTGCAGAACGTCGCCGGTGTTGGCGTCGACGACGATGTCGGCGTAGCGCGGATCGGCCGTCGATGTGGCAGCGACCGGCCGCTTGATGGATTTGCGCTTGCTCCGCGCGTCGGCATCGGTCGCCGACAATGAGAGAATTGCAACGGCGCAGGCCAGAATGGCGACACCGCAACGCAGCCCCAGCGAGGCTCCGGTCGATACGCGAAACATGGTCAAACCGTTCCTGCTGATTGAGGCGCGCAAAGCGCCTGAACGACTTCCCCCAAAGGCGCCACGGCCGGGCGCCGGACGCGGCCGATAATCCACGGTCAATCAAGGTAGGAGCGTGGCGTTGCTAAAAAGTTAATAAAATCCGATGGTTAATATTTCTCTTGCAATGCAACAAGCGGGCTTGATTTTTTGTGCATCGCAGCATAACTTGTGGTTTGACGGTCAAACAGACCGGACGATCAGATCAGCGGCCCCGCGGGCCGGCGCAAAGGGCAAATCAGATGAATCACTTTGATACCAAGGCTTTTGACGAGTTCCAGAAACTCGGTAAGGACAGCGTCGAGACGGGAATGACGGCATTCAGCACGCTCTCGAAGGGCATGCAGACGATCGCCGTCGAGAGCGTGGACTACACCAAGAAGACCTTCGAGGACGGCACCGCCGCACTTGAAAAGCTGCTCGGCGCCAAGTCGCTCGAGAAGGCGTTCGAGATCCAGCAAGACTATGTCAAGGGCGCCTATGAAGGCTTCGTGGCCCAGGCGACCAAGATGGGCGAACTGTATGTCGATCTCGCCAAGCAGGCTTACAAGCCCTACGAGGGCTATCTCGCCAAGATGACGCCCGGCAAGTAAGACGGCGCAAAACGCATGAATGAGAAAGCCCGGCGGTGACGCCGGGCTTTGTTGTTGCGGCGTACACCTTTGCTATTTCGCGACGCGCAGATTGGCGAGATTCTGGGCGATGGTGGAGAAGACGGCGCTCAGCTGCGCGGCGTTCTGCACGTCGTAATACATGCTCGGCAAGGTTGCGCATTGCTGCAACAGCGAAGCGTTGCCGTTGATGACCCTTACCGTATAGAGCTTGATATTGGCGGCCTTGGCGTTGGCACAGGCGAGCTTGGTGCGGTTGTCGATTGCCGTCTGACTTGTGGACCAGCGGTTCTGCGTGTTGTCGCCGTCGGTTAGAAGGATAATCACTTTGTCGAGGTCGTTCTGGGGCGCGGCCGCATGAAACGGTGCGACCGGCGAAAGCATCTGGAATGCGACTTGCAAGCCGATCGTCACATTGGTGTTGCCGGTCGGGATCATGGAATCGACCTTGGCATTGAGCGCCGCCCAGTCGTTCGTCAATGTGAGCATGGAGGCCGGGCAATTCTTCGCCTGGTTAGCCGAATAAAGCGTCGATTTGACCGACGCCGAGGTCGCGGTGTTGTTGACGTCGTTGCTCTGATCGCGATCCCAGACGCAGCCGTTCCAGGTGCTTTTGTTGGCCACCGTCCAGACCCGTTTGGCGCTTTCGCAGGCCGCCTTCGTCTTGTAGGTGGTGGTGCTGCAGGTGCCGTTGGCGTTCTCCCATTCGTCCCAGCGGATCCAGGTCGCGTTGACATTGCCGGTCCCGACATTGACGTCGGTTGCGAATGGCACGATGCCGATCTTGACGTCATCCGGTTTCTTGGCCGCGTTCTGCAGGGTCTTGAGCAAGTCCTTGGCGGCGAGTTTGAGCTCCGCCATCTTGTTCGCCGACGACATCGAGCCGGTATTGTCGAGCGCCAGGACCAGCTCCAGCCGCTTCATTCCCCAGACGATCTGGGCGCTGGTGCCGATATCCATCTCCGGCTGCCAGATTGCGGCGACGGTGGTGTCGAGCTTTCCGGTCGCCGAGAGTTGCAGCTGGAAGCTGCCGGGCTGAGGGCTCGAAAATGCCGTGAGCAGCTTCAGGTCCTTGACCTCGGGCCGGTTGAAATTCGCCTGGAAAACCGCGAGCGCCTTGGCTTCGAGCTGATCCTGGGTGAGGGACTGCGCGTCCTTCGACAGGATCAGCCCCGTCGCATCGAGCGCCGCCTGCAAGGCCGTGCGGGCGGAATTGGCGCGGCTATAGTCGACGGCAGCCGCCACGCCGCCGATCAGCGGGATCAGCGCCAGCGCAAAGATCATGCTGACATTGCCGCGCCGGCACCCGCGCAACGACGCGATCCGGCTGGAAACGGCTACAGGGAGAATTCTGGAAGACATGACGCGACCCGATCGTTTGCCAATACCGGGTGTAAACGCGCCGTCTGAAAGCCCTGTAAAATGCAATCAAAAAAACTGGTTACAATCCGTAAACGAAGCCGCTCGAAATGCGCCGGATGCAATACGGCCGGGCTAACGATGTGGCCCGGCCGTATTGCAGTTTCGCGGATTACTTCACGATGCGCAGCTGCGACAGTTCGGTTCCGATCTGCTTGAACACATCGATAAGGCCGGAACCGCTCGTCACCATCCAGAATTTGTCCGGCGAGCTGGCGCAGCTTTGCAGCAGCGTCGACATCGGGTCATTGTCGGTATTGACATGGACCGCGTAGATCGTGATGCCTGCCGCCTTGACGTTCTTGCAGGTGCCGGCGCCGCCAGCACTCGCGTCATACATGCGCTTGTCGACGTTGGTATTGGTCGCTGAACCGTTGCCGTACCAGCGGTCGAGCGTGTTGAGGCCGTCCGACATCAGCACGATAGCCTCCTTGTACTCATAGGTCGGGTCCTTTGCGGGAGGTGTGGGGAAGGGGCCGCCGCCGACCAGCGACTGCCAGCCCCAGACCAGCCCGATCGGCTGGTTGGTGGCGCCGTCCGGGTAAAGATTGTCGATCGTGGACTTCATCCCGCTCCAGTTTGAGTTAAGCGCGGTGACCTGCGGCGAGCAATAGAAGTCCTGCTGGGCCGGCCAATAGGAGGCGCTGATCCCGGTGCTGGGCAACGTGACCTTGCGGTCATAGTCGTCGCTCGGTCCGCTCGATGTGCCACGGTCGGTCACGCATCCCGTCCAGGTGCTGCGCGGCGGCGTCGCGTAGGGCACGCTGCCGTTCATCTTGAGCGCAGGCGTATAGGTGGCATTGACGTTCGTCGGCCGCCAGGTGTGTTCGACATAATTGCCTTTGGTCTGACACGTCTTGCTTGCACCGCTGCCCGTGCAGGAGCAGATGTTCGTGTTGGTCGTGGTGCAGGCGCAATTGCTGCCGACGCATTTGGTCCACGTATTGTAGCAGCCGTTGTAGATGATCCCGATCTGGGTGGAGATTTTGTTACCGCCGTCCCGGCCGGGGCAGATCAGGCCGCTATAGTTGCCGCTGGAGGCGATAGTATTGACGTTCGACGTCCCCTGGGGCTGGGACACACACCGGAAGCCAAAGCCGTTGGTGTTGGTGCCGAACGGACAATTCGATCCCTCCTTCGCATTATACCAGGTATTGTCAGCGGGCTTCTGAGACGTCTTCATGATCGGCGGCTCGCCTTCCCATTCGGTCCAGTCGATCCAGTTGGCATTGTAATTGCCAGAGCCGACATTGACGTTCTTGCTGAAGGGGACGATCGAGACCAGGACGTCGCCGGGATTGGTGGCGGCGTTCTGCAGCTGGTCGATCATGTTCTTGGCGGCGGTCTTCAGCGCCGTCATCTTCCCGGCCGAATTCATCGAGCCGGTGGTGTCGAGGACGAGCGCGACCCGCAGCCTTGTATTGCCCCACTTGATCGTCGAGTCGGTGCCGACCTCCATCTCCGTCACGCCAAGGATACCCGCGATCGTCGTCGCGATCTTGGCCTTGGCCTTGATGTGGATCTGCCCGCCGCTATCGACCGTGAAGGTTGGCGTTACCGTCAGATCGTGCAGGTCGGTCCGGTTGAGATTTGCCTTCACGTAATCGACGGCTTTCTGGTTAAACTGTTCTTCGCTGAGCGATGTCACCTCGCGCGAGAGCGCGAGGGCTGCGGCATCGACGGCGACCTGAAGCGATGTCTTTGCGGAATTGCCGCGGCTGTAGTCCACCGCGGCGCCGATCGCGCCGATCAGCGGGATCGTCGCCAGCGCAAAAATCGTCGCGATATTGCCGCTGTTATCGGTGCGGAAACCGGCGGCACGTTGGCGCAGCAACCTCAGCACGTCGATGATATTGATCATGGCGTTTCTATCCAGCACACGAGGACGTGCGTCACGGTGCGGCAATTACCGTCAAGTCGCGGTAAATTTGCTGCTGCGGATTTCAGGGTTTTTCGCTTTTGCGGTGCCGGATTTTCAAACAATCTGAAGACTTGCCGAATCCGCGGTTCGGGATCCCGCTGGTCCGGTTCACGGTCCGTTAACCCAGAGCCGGCGGCTATTTGGCGATCCGCAGATTGGCGAGGTTCTGGGCGATGGCGGAGAACACGGCGTTCAGCTGCGCGGCGTTCTGCACATCGTAGAACCAATCCGGTTTGGTCGCGCAGTTGCGCAACAGCGTTGCATTGCCGCTGATAACGCGCACGGTGTAGACTTTCACGTTATCCGCCTTGGCGTTCTCGCAGACCTTCGCGGTCCGCGCGTCGATCGATGTCCTGGACGTCGTGAAACGGTTCTGCGTGTTCTCGCCGTCGGTCAGGAGCACGATGACCTTGTCGAGATCGGGCTCCGGACTCGGCGCGTTCATCGGCACGACGGGAGACAAGGTCTGCCAGGCCCATGCCATGCCGATGGTGACATTGGTGTTGCCAGTCGGGATCATGGCGTCGACCTTGGCATGGAGGGCGCCCCAGTCATTGGTCAGCGGCAGGATCGACGCCGGGCAATTGGTTGCCTGGTTGGCGCGGAACCGTGTCGCCTGGCCGCCATTGGCCGCCGTGTTCTGGACATCGAAATTCTGGTCCCGGTCCCAGACGCAGCCATTCCAGGTATCCCTGGACGCGGTCGTCCAAACCCGTCCGGCACTTTGGCAGGAAGTCTTGGTCTTGTAGCTGGAATTTGAGCAGACGCCGTTGACGTTCTCCCATTGCTCCCAGTCGATCCAGGGTTCGTCTTTGTAGATGGTGCCGACATTGACGTCCGTGGCAAAGGGGATGATCGAGACCTTGACGTCGTCAGGCTTTTTCGCCGCCGCCTGAAGGGTGTCGAGCAGATTATGTGCCGCGGTCTTGAGCGCCGCCATCTTGCCGCTGGAGCTCATTGATCCGGTGTTGTCCAGCGCGAGCGCCAGATTGAGCCGCTTGATCCCCCAAAGGATTTCGGACGTGGCCGAGACGGTCAGTTCGGAGGTTCCGATCAGGCTTGCAAACCGGGTCGGGACCGTTGCGGTTCCGGTCAGCTTCAGCGCGAAGCTGCCTTGCTGGGGCGCGGTGAATTCATGGGTCAGCGTCACATTGTGTGCTTCCGGCCGGTTGAACTGCGCCATGAATAAAGAGTTGGCCGAGGCGGTGAGTTCGGCGGGCGTCAGGGTGTTCGCGCTTTTCGACAGCATCAGTCCGGTCGAATCCAGCGCCGCCTGGATGGCGACCTTGGTCGCATTGGCTCTTGCATAGTCGATCGCGGCGCCGGTGAAGCCCATCAGCGGGATCAGGGCAAGGGCGAGGAACGGCCCGGTTCCACCGTGGCGATTCTCGACAAAGCGCTGAAAAAGAGATGTACGCGACATCCGGGGCAGGCTCCGAAACGGCCGGATTGGTTGACCGGACGTCACTATCGCGACGCAGCCCTTGAGAATCGGTGCCATGATTTGCGGTGATTTCGGGCTTTTTTGCCGCGAATTGTCCGTATTTCGCCGGATCATGACGATGTGCGGCGATTGCAGCTGCAGTTGCGGCTTGGCGTGCAAGTGGCTAGGCGGACTTGCGTTTTCGTGGGGTGCCCGATGTGGCGCCGGTCTGGCACAGCGCTTGCTCAGATATTATTATTGGTCAGGGTCGGTTGCTGCGGCCCGGCCTTACGATGCCCCAAAGTGTTTGCGAATGCCCGAATGCGCCATGTCTTCCTTCCGTTTCGGCCCGATGACCGGCCGGCTGCTGCGGCCTGAGCCGCGAATGGCCGACGACGACCGCAAAAAGCGTCCGGATTCGACCGGTCCCGGTACCGCCGTCATCACCAAAACGCGGCCGCAGACCAAGCGTCCCAGCATGTACCGGGTGCTGCTGCTCAACGACGACTACACGCCGATGGAATTCGTCGTTCACGTGCTCGAACGGTTCTTCAACAAGGACCGGGAAGCCGCGACACAGATCATGCTCCATGTTCATCACCACGGCATCGGGGAATGCGGCATCTACACCTACGAGGTTGCCGAAACAAAAGTGACGCAGGTGATGGACTTTGCGCGCAAACACCACCATCCTTTGCAATGCGTGATGGAGAAGAAGTAGACTTGTTCAAATGCGTCAGCGTGCCGACATGGTTGGAGTTGACGACGTCAGTTGAGGGGACACTCGGCCGGGGGCGGCCAAAATAACGGGGCGATCTCGAACGGAGCCATTCTGAAAAGGGGGCTCTTGCGGAAGACGGTCCGGGGACCTTTTAGGAACATCGAATGCCAAGTTTCTCGCGCAGCCTCGAACAATCGCTTCATCGGGCGCTCGCGCTCGCCAATGAACGCCACCACGAATACGCTACGCTCGAGCACCTGCTGCTCGCGCTCTTGGACGATTCCGACGCCGCCGCCGTGATGCGGGCCTGCAATGTCGATCTCGACAAGCTGCGCCGCTCGCTCACCGCCTATCTGGAGGCCGAACTCGAAAACCTCGTGACGGACGGGGGCGAGGATTCCAAGCCCACCGCCGGATTCCAGCGGGTGATCCAGCGTGCGGTGATCCACGTCCAGTCCTCCGGCCGCGAAGAAGTAACCGGCGCCAATGTGCTGGTCGCAATTTTTGCCGAACGCGAGAGCCACGCCGCCTATTTCCTGCAGGAGCAGGACATGACGCGGTATGATGCGGTCAATTACATCAGCCACGGCATCGCCAAGCGCCCGGGTCTCACGGAATCGCGTCCGGTGCGCGGCGCCGACGAGGACACCGATTCCAAGAGCAGCGACGAGCCGAAAAAGAAGGGCGATGCGCTCGACGCCTATTGCGTCAACCTCAACAAGAAAGCCAAGGAAGGCAAGATCGATCCGCTGATCGGCCGGGATTCCGAAATCAGCCGCACCATCCAGGTGCTATGCCGGCGGCAGAAGAACAATCCGCTTCTGGTGGGCGACGCCGGTGTCGGCAAGACCGCGATCGCCGAAGGGCTGGCGCGCCGCATCGTCCATGGCGAGGTTCCTGACGTTCTGAAGAACGCCACCGTGTTCTCGCTCGATATGGGTACGCTGCTGGCTGGAACCCGCTACCGCGGCGATTTCGAGGAGCGTCTCAAGCAGGTGATCAAGGAGATCGAGGCGACCCCGCACGCGATCATGTTCATCGACGAAATCCATACCGTGATCGGCGCCGGCGCCACCTCGGGCGGGGCTATGGACGCGTCAAACCTGCTCAAGCCGGCGCTCGCCTCGGGTACAATCCGCTGCATCGGCTCGACCACCTATAAGGAATACCGGCAATATTTCGAGAAGGACCGCGCGCTGGTCCGCCGCTTCCAGAAGATCGACGTCAACGAACCGTCGGTGCCGGATGCGATCGAGATCCTGAAAGGGCTGAAGCCGTATTTCGAGGAATACCACAAGCTCAAATACACCAACGAGGCGATCAAGGCGGCGGTAGAGCTGTCGGCGCGCTACATCCACGACCGCAAATTGCCGGACAAGGCGATCGATGTGATCGACGAGTCCGGCGCGGCGCAGATGCTGCTGCCGGATTCCCGCCGTAAGAAGACCATCGGCCTCAAGGAGGTAGAGACCACCATTGCGACGATGGCCCGGATACCGCCAAAGACCGTCTCCAAGGACGACGCCGAGGTGCTGCAGCATCTCGAACAGACCCTGAAGACCGTGGTCTATGGCCAGGACAAGGCGGTGGAATCGCTCGCCGCTTCGATCAAGCTCGCGCGCGCCGGGCTGCGCGAGCCGGAAAAGCCGATCGGCTGCTACCTGTTCTCGGGGCCGACCGGCGTCGGCAAGACCGAGGTCGCAAAGCAACTGGCTACTTCGCTCGGCGTGGAGCTGATCCGTTTCGACATGTCGGAATATATGGAGCGCCACACGGTGTCCCGGCTGATCGGTGCGCCCCCCGGCTATGTCGGCTTCGACCAGGGCGGGCTTCTGACCGACAGCGTCGATCAGCACCCGCATTGCGTGCTGCTGCTTGATGAAATCGAGAAGGCGCACCCTGATCTGTTCAACGTGCTGTTACAGATCATGGATCACGGCAAGCTGACCGATCACAACGGCAAGCAGGTCGATTTCCGCAACGTCATCCTGATCATGACCACGAATGCCGGCGCCGCCGATCTCGCAAAAGGCACCTACGGCTTCACTCGCAACAAGCGGGAGGGCGACGACATTGAGGCGATCAACAAGCTGTTCGCGCCGGAATTCCGCAACCGGCTCGACGCAGTGATCCCGTTCGGTCATCTGTCGCAGGAGATCATCGCCAAGGTGGTCGAGAAGTTCGTGCTGCAGCTCGAAGCCCAGCTTGCCGACCGCAACGTCACGATCGAATTGTCGGACGAGGCCTCGCGCTGGCTGATCGCGAACGGCTATGACGAACTCATGGGCGCGCGGCCGATGGCGCGCGTCATTCAGGAGAACATCAAGAAGCCGCTGGCCGACGAGGTGCTCTTCGGCAAACT
The DNA here is from genome assembly GCF_046289595.1 of Pseudorhodoplanes sp. Taxonomy (GTDB): domain Bacteria; phylum Pseudomonadota; class Alphaproteobacteria; order Rhizobiales; family Xanthobacteraceae; genus Pseudorhodoplanes. The sequence goes on along the minus strand of NZ_JBKBVB010000029.1, from coordinate 18,319 downwards.
CAAGAATGGCGGTCATGTGAAAGTCGTGGTGACCGACAACGAGGAAGGGCGCGATGCTCTCGGCTTCGAGTATCTCGACGGCCCGGTCACGCCGAAGCCGGAAAAGTTGCCGGCCGCGCGCGTCAAGGCCAAACGCAAGCCGCCGCAGCGAAAACCCAAGCCACCGTCATCCGGCGGCGGTGGCGGCAAGGGCGGGCCGGGCGGTTCCGATCCTTCCGGCCGCGGCTCGGTACCGAAGGTGCCGCTGAAGGCATGATCCGCAAGGACGCGCCCGGTCAAGCCGGGCGCCTCCATATTGGCGGGCCGCGCCGCCGTTGCACTGAGTAAATTCGGGCTCGGATGATGACATTGGGATGGCGCGCGCGTTTTGGTCGATCGGCGTTGGCAGCCATGTCCATCGTCATGGCGATTGCTTGGATCGCCCCGGCCGCGCAGGCGCAGAGGAGGACGCTGGATGCCGGCTTTCGCACCCCGTCCGGGAATATTCACTGCCGGTATTTCGACTTCGACGCAACATTGCGTTGCGACCTGAAGCGGATCGTCAACCGGCCGCTGCCGCGTCCCAAAAGCTGTGATGGAGAGTTCGGTCGAGCCTTCGAGGTGTTCGCGGGAAAGAACGAGACGGGACCGATCTGCCACGGCGACACCGTGTTGGACGACCAGTTGCCGGTTCTCGATTACGGCGCGCGCTGGCAGCGTGGCGACTTCAGCTGCCAATCGGAACGCACCGGCATTTTGTGCGTGAATTCTGTCGGTGCCGGCTTCAAATTGTCGCGGAGCTCCCAGACCGTTCTGCGCGGCAAATCCGGTGGTGCCAAATCGGCTGGAGGCAGGGTCGACTAGGGCGGGTTACCAGTCCGCGAAGAAAACGCGGCAATGCGAGATCGATCGTGCAAATCGAGACGGTGCTGCGCCAGGCTGTAGCGCAAGATCGCGTCTGCAGTTTTCGTGTGGAAAGCCCAGAATATACCCAGCTTAAATGCTCATCCGCGCGTTCCTCCGGCAGCATCGCCTGACGATCATGCTATTCCGGCGCCTCTTGGCACCTTTGCGCCAGATCAATGTTGTGGGCAGGGGAGCCCCGCAGCGTGTCCCGGACAACTTCGGAGACGCAGCATGGCCAGGATCATCGGCGCGATCGCCACTTCGCACACCCCAACCATCGGGTTCGCCTACGACCGCAACAAGGGGGACGATCCGGTCTGGGCGCCGATTTTCGAGGCCTTCAAGCCGATCCAGCGCTGGATCGCCGAGAAAAAGCCCGACGTTCTCTTCATCATCTATAACGACCACGTCACCTCGTTCTTTTTCGATCACTATTCGGCCTTCGCGCTCGGCATCGACGACCGTTACGCGGTCGCGGACGAAGGTGGAGGGGCGCGTGCGCTGCCGCCGGCGAAAGGGCATGCGGCGCTGTCGCATCACATTGGCGCGTCGCTGATGGCCGACGAATTCGACATGTCGTTCTTTCAGGACCGCGCGCTGGACCATGGCTGCTTCTCGCCGCTGTCAATGATGTGTCCGCACGAGCCGGACTGGCCGGTCGAGATCGTGCCGCTGCAGGTCGGCGTGCTGCAATTTCCAATTCCCTCGGCATTGCGCTGCTGGAAGCTCGGGCAGTCGTTGCGCCGCGCCATCGAGAGCTATCCGGAAGACCTGAAGGTGGCGATCGTCGCGACCGGCGGACTGTCGCATCAGGTCCATGGCGAACGCGCCGGCTTCAACAACACCGCCTGGGACGCGCAGTTTCTCGAACTGATCGAGAAGGATCCGGTCAAGCTGACGCAAATGACCATCGCCGATTATGCGCGGCTCGGCGGCGTCGAAGGCGCGGAAGTGATCATGTGGCTGATCATGCGCGGGGCGCTGTCGGCCAACATCCGCAAGGTGCATCAGACCTATTATCTGCCGACCATGACCGGGCTCGCAACCGCGATCTACGAGAACGAGGCGAGCGAAACACTCGCCGATACCGATGCCCGCTACCTGGCTCATGTCAACGAGCAGCTTGCCGGCGCGGAAAGCTTGCCGGGAACTTATCCCTTCGACCATGCGCGCAGCCGGAAGGCCTATCGCATCAACAAGTTCCTGCATCGGCTGGTGGAGCCGGCCCATCGCGCGTTGTTCCTTGCCGACCCTGAGCAGGCTTTCGCGCAATCGAACCTGAGCGATGAGGAGCGCGAACTGATCCGCACGCGTGACTGGCGCGGCATGATCCATTACGGCGTAATCTTCTTCATGCTGGAAAAACTCGCGGCCGTTATCGGCCTGTCGAACCTTCATGTCTATGCCGCCATGCGTGGCCAGACGCTGGACGAATTCATGCAGACGCGGAACGCGCCCGGTGCGCTCTACTCGGTTGCAGGCAAGGAGCAGCAGAGCTTTGCCTGGGACAGGCCGGCCAGCGAAGACAAGGGGCATGACCAGAAAATGTGTCACGACGTGGCGCGCAACAAGACGAAGGCGCGCGCCTGAAAGAAGACGTCACGGTTCCTTTTTGGAAGCCGCGTGGCCAGGCCACGCGGCTTTTTCATTTCCGCACGATGGGGCTGAGCTTCCTTGTGTGTCTGCTGGGCGTCCGCTGTTCCGTCGCCATATCGCGATACCGGGATGCCTTGCAAATAACACCGGGCTTCGCGGTAGCATAAAGAATTTCTGGGGAGGAACCAGCGCGCCATGTCTTTGCTTATTTTCATGCACGGATTGTTCGCGGACAACAGCTGGGTAATGGAGTGAATGATGAGATGACGGCGTCGGACCCGCGGGCTATCAGAAACAAGGTACGTGAGTTCCGCGATCGGGCGGAGAAGGCCAAGCTGAAGGCGGCCGCGACCTCGGAGCGAACGGCGAGGCGGATGTTCGAGGATGCCGCGCGGCAATTCGACGAGATGGCCGACAAGCTCGAAGAGACCGGCCGCCCATATTAGGCCAAATATTTCGACGACCATGTCAACGAGCGTCGGCAGTCACGATTGCTGCGATTGCGATTGCCTTATGAGCCCATATCAACGTCACCGGCGGCTGTGTGGGTAGCGGCAGGAAGCGACGCGATACAATCATAAATGTAGAGTCCGGTCGGGCCGGAGGCGTCGATGAAGTCAATATTCAGTGCATTCGCAATCGCGTCCCTGCTGTTGATGCCGCCTCTTGCGGTGGCGCAGGAGGTTCCTGAGGCCCCCGCCGCGGCGGAGCCCTCAGCGCCTGCGGTACCGGCGGCGAATGAGCAACTGCTGCAGCCCGGGGAACTCGAAGCCTTGGTGGCGCCGATCGCGCTCTACCCGGACAATCTGCTGTCCCTCGTGTTGATGGCCTCGACCTATCCGCTCGAAATCGTGGAAGCGCAGCGCTGGCTCGAGGCCAACAGGAGGTTGAGCCCGGCGCAGCGCAACGCCGCCGTGGAGAAGCAGGACTGGGATCAGAGCGTCAAATCGCTGACCGCAACCCCGCGCGTTCTTCAGATGATGAACACGCAGCTGCAATGGACACGCAAACTCGGCGACGCCGTGCTGGCGCAGGAAGCCGATGTGATGGATGCGGTCCAGAGGCTCCGTGCCCAGGCTCAGAAGAACGACAAGCTCAAGACCACGAAACAGCAGCGGGTCACGGTGCAGCGGACCGGCCCGCAGCCGGTCATCACCATCGAGCCGGTCAACCCCGATGTGGTCTACGTGCCGTATTACCAGCCGGCGGTGGTGTATGGGGACTGGCTCTATCCGGACTATCCGCCGTATTACTTCGCCTTCCCAAGCTATTATTTCGTCGACGGGCTGATCGCGACCGGCATCGCATTCGGGGTCGGATACGGTCTTGCCTATTGGGGTGGCCGCTATTGGGGCGGCAGCTGCAACTGGAACAATAAGTACATCTACGATCGCGGCGGCAATCGTTGGACCCATCGCCCCGAGCATCGGCGCGGGGTCCGATACAGCAGCGACCGCGTCCAGCAGAGATTTGGCGATAGTCGCGGCAGAGATGTTCGTGGACGCGACGTCGCAAGGACTGGCGAGCGCGCGCGAACCACAGACCGTCAGGCAACGCGGCAAGCCGCCCGCCAAGACGGAGCGCGGACGCAGGACGCGCGACGGCGCACCGATGGCGCAAGAAACCGCCAGGCCATGCGCTCGCAGCGCGCCACGCAACGGGCCGGCAGCCGCAACCGCGCTGCACAGCGGCACAGCCTCCAGCGTAGCCGCGTTTCCGCAAGACAGCAGGGCCGGGCGCGCGTGAACGCAAGAGTCGGCGGCCGCAACGCCATGCGGTGGGACGGTCGCGGCGGCCGCTCGGCATTTCGGGGCGGTGGCCGTGAGTTCCGTGGTGGCAATAGAGCCGTGTTCCGTGGCGGCGGCTTCCGCAGCGGAGGCGGATCGGCGTTTCGTGGCGGTGGTGGTGGCGGCAGGGCTGCCTTCGGCGGCGGCGGTGGGTTCCGCGGTGGCGGTGGAGCATCCTTCCGCGGTGGCGGCGGCGGAGGCCGTGGTGGCGGCGGCGGTGGACGGCGTTCCGATATCCGCCTGAAGCAGGATATCGAGCTCGTTGGCCGGATTGGCAGCGGCCCCGGCCGGGGGCTTGGCCTCTACCGCTTCCGCTATCGCGGCGATCCGCAACGCCATGTCGGCGTGATGGCGCAAGATGTGCAACTTGTACAGCCGGATGCGGTGACCCGCGGCCGAGATGGCTATCTGCGGGTGCGTTACGACCGGATCGGGTTTGAATTCCAGACCTATGCGGCTTGGGCGCCCCGCACATACAATCCGTACATACAAGCGCAAGGCCTGTAGCCTTCGCGGCGAGGGTTGCGAGCGTGAAAGGGCAGGTCGCCTGCCTCCGTTCAGGTTGCCGGTTTCGGCATTGCCGCATCGTCGAGCTGCGCCGCGCGCTTTGCTGCCGGGCGGTCGGCGACTTTTGCGTGATACATTTCAAAGGCCGGTCGCTTTTCGATCGTGCCAAATTGCATGCTGTAGCCGAGAAGGGCGCCGACATAGAGATCGGCCGCGGTAAAGCGATCTCCGGCGATGAACGGCATGCGGGTGACGGCATATTCCAGCGTATCGAGCGCAGCCGCATAGCTTCCGTAACCCACTGCCGCCGCGCGTTCCGGCGGCGGCGTCAGGCCGAAGGCGTGGTTGGTGGCTGCGTATTCGAGTGGCCCGGCGGCGAAAAACAGCCAGCGGTAATAATCAGCCCGTTCGGACGGTCGTGGAGCGAGGCCCGCTGCAGGGAATGTCTCGGCGAGGTAAGCACATATGGCAGCGTTTTCAGTGACGACCTTGCCGTTGTGACGGATGGCAGGGACTTTGCCCATGGGGTTGATGGCGAGGTAAGCCGGCGCCTTCATGGTCGTACCGTAATCGAGGATCTCAACCCGATAGGGTGCCCCGACTTCCTCGAGCATCCATCGCGTCACCCGGCCGCGTGACATCGGGTTTGTGTACAGGACAAGCTCATCGGACATTGGTCAGGCCCCTACGGATGCACCACGCACGGTCGATGATGAGAACATAACAGGAACATTCCTTGCCTGTCCAGCGGAGCGTAGCGAGGTGTCAGGGCAGCCCGATGACAATCCCGCCGGCGGCGCGGTCCGTCAGCGCTTCGAGAGCGGAAACGGGTCGGGCAGGGACTTCCAGCTCTCGATAGCGAGGCCAGACTCTTCGGGCGTTGTCACCAGACACGAATCCAGCCGCTTCCTCAATGCGCGCTCGTCCATGCCGGAACCGACGAATACGATTTCCTGCCGGCGGTCGCCGAACGTATCGTCCCAATACGAGCGCAGCATCTCGCGCCATTCCTTGTGGCGCGGCCAGCGATCCGGCGGGATCGCGCACCACCAATAGCCGCGGCCTTCGCTACGCACGATCGCGCCGGCCTGGCTGATCTCGCCGACCCAGTCGGGCCGCGTTGCGATCCAGAAATGTCCCTTGCAGCGGATCACGCCCGGCCATGTCTCGTTGATGAAGCGGTGGAAGGCCGCGGGCTGAAACGGCCGCCGCGCGCGATAGACGAAGCTCTAGATTCCGTATTCCTCCGTCTCCGGTTTGTGGTCGGCGAACTCGTAGAGCTCCTTGAACCAGATCGGATGTCGCTGCGCCCGTTCGAAGTCGAAGCGCCCGGTGCCAAGCACTCTCTGCAACGGTACCTGCGCGAAGCTGGCCTCGACGACATCGGCCTCCGGATTGAGCGCGCGTACGATCTTGCGCGCGGCCTCCGCCTTGTCCGGCGCGGCGTCGTCGATCTTGTTGAGCACGATCACATCGGCAAACTCGATCTGCTCGACCAGGAGATCGACGATGGTGCGATTATCTTCGTCGCCGAGCGACTCGCCGCGTTCGCGCAGAAAGTCGGTCGAGGCGTATTCGTTGAGAAGATTGGCGGCATCGACCACGGTCACCATGGTGTCGAGCTGAGCCACGTCGGACAGGCTCCCGCCATCCTCGTCGCGGAAATCGAAGGTTGCTGCGACCGGCAGCGGTTCGGAAATGCCGGTGGATTCGATCAGCAGATAATCGAAGCGGCCGTCCTCGGAGAGCGTGCGTATTTCCTTCAGGAGATCGTCTCGCAGCGTGCAGCAGATGCAGCCATTGGTCATCTCGACCAGGGTTTCATGCGTCCGCGAGAGCTTCGCACCGCCATCGCGGATCAGATCCGCGTCGATGTTCACCTCGCTCATGTCGTTCACAATGACCGCAACCCGCTTGCCCTGCCGGTTGTTCAGGATGTGATTCATGAGCGTGGTCTTGCCCGCGCCGAGAAAACCCGAAAGCACGGTGACCGGAAGCCTTTGCCGCATCGTGATGCCCGAAAAGCGTTGCGTGGAGTTTCATGAGGCGGGCGCGCGCTATTGCGGCCGGCAATTCGGCGCGAGACCGGCGCCGATATCGCGGCCGAGCCGGGCGAGGATGATGGCGGCACGACCGGGGCCGTAGGCGTTGACGAGGCGCGGCAGGGTCTCGGCCATCAGTACCGCAAGCAGCGTTGCGTCCGGCGCCCCGGTTGCCATGGCTTTCGCGATGCCGGCACGGATCGCGTCGCGGGCCAGGTGGAAATTGGCCGGGACCAGGTCGCGATCGATCTCGTCACTGGCGGCGAGCATGCGATCCTGCAGCGATGTCATTGGCAATCTCCGGATTTCGTTTGGATGTAATGTTATAACGTATCAAATACGGCTGCAAGTGGCAGTCTGGCAGCAGTGGCGGACGAACAACCCGATCCTCGTTCGCGAGAATCCGCGCGATCATGGGTGTGGGCTGATGCTCGGCGCCGTGCACCGGTACGCTCGGCAAACCGTCGGCTTCTCGTCATCTGAGGCAGCACGTTACTCATGCAGCCAAAGGTTTGGGCCATGAGCCGGCTGGCCGTTGTTCTTGTCTGCGCCTTTCCGCATGGTGCGGCGGATGCCGGAGCCCCACCGAATCGATTTTGCAAGCAACAGCGCCGCCTTTGCCGGCGGCGTGAAGTCGGCCTGGCTTTCGGTTTTCGCCTATGTGCTGTTCGGCACCTATGTCGGCATCGGCGCGCTGGCCTATGATTTCAGTTTCAGCCTGGCCTGGGTGACGTGGTCCACCTTGCTGGTCTGGGCAGGCCCCGCTCAGGTGATCCTGATCTCAACGCTCGGCGGCGGCGCGAAGCTGATCGAGGTTGCAATCGCCGTCGGTCTCAGCGGCGTGCGCCTGCTGCCGATGGTGGTGTCGCTGATGCCGCTGCTGCGCGGCCCGCAGACACGGACGTGGCAGTTGCTGCTGCCCGCGCATTTCACCGCGGTCAGCATGTGGGTGGAGTCGATGCGGCTCACGCCGCTGATGCCGGTGGAACGGCGCATTCCCTTTTGCAACGGCTTGGCCTGCGGCTACATGATGGCAGCGATCATCGGTACCGTGGCCGGCTATTATCTCGCGGCGCGCCTGCCGACGCTGCTGACAGCCGCGCTCCTGTTCCTGACACCGATGTCGTTCCTTGTCTCCATCACGCGCAATTCGAGCCTGCTGGTCGACAGGCTGGCGCTGCTTCTCGGCCTCGTCATCGGTCCGATCCTGGCTTATCGCGAGGTCGAACTCGACGTGATGTGGGCCGGGATCGCCGGCGGCACCATCGCCTATATCGGCCACCGCATCCGGGAGAGCCTGCGGTGAGCCTCACCACGTCCGCGCTATGGCCCTATGTCGTGCTGGTCATGGTCGGCTTTCTGCCGAACGAAATCTGGCGCTGGCTCGGTTTCGCGCTGGCGCGCGGCATCGACGAAGGCTCGGAAATTCTCGTCTGGGTGAGGGCGGTGGCGACCGCGGTGCTCGCCGCCGTCATCGCCAAGCTGATCTTCTTTGCGCCAGGTGCGCTTGCCACCGTGCCGCTGTCGGTGCGGCTGTTTGCGATCGTCGCGGGTTTTGCCGGTTTTCTGGCTTTCCGCCGCTCGGTCTTTGCAGGCGTCGCGATCGGCGAAGCCGTGCTGATCCTCGGCGCCTTCGCCTTCCAGAGGCTGCAGGGTTAGGCCGAAGAGAGCTAGAGAGCGGCCATCGCCGCGGCGAGTTTCTTCGCCTGATCGGCAAGAATCTCGGGCTTTTCCTTCTCGCTCGCGGGCGGCTTCATGGCGATGCCTTCCTTGCGCGGAATCACATGCACATGCAGGTGAAATACGACTTGTCCGCCGGCATTCTCATTGAATTGCTGCACCGTTACGCCATCGGCTGCGAACACCTGCATGCCCGCTTTCGCTACCTTCTGCGCGATTTTCGCAACATGGGCGAGATCGTCCGGATCGACGTCCAGGAGATTGCGGGCGGCGCTTTTCGGGATCACCAGCGCGTGGCCCGGCGCGCGCGGCATGATGTCCAGAAACACCAGTGCGCGGTCGTCCTCGTAAATCTTGTGACAGGGCAATTCGCCGCGGATGATCTTTGCGAAAATGTTGTTCGGGTCGTAGGCCGGCATCCTGATCCTCACTCAAGGTCCGCAGTCTTGCGGAAAGGCGTCATTGCTTCAAGCTCGCGGCCGGCCGCATCCACATAGGCGCGCTCCCGCTTCAGGTAATCGGCGATGGCGCGCCGCAGGCCGGGATCGGCGATGTAATGCGACGAATAGGTGGTGACCGGCACATAGCCGCGTGCCAGTTTGTGTTCGCCCTGTGCGCCGGCTTCCACGGTCGCGAGCTTTCGTTCGATGGCAAACTCGATGGCCTGGTAATAGCACAGCTCGAAATGCAGAAACGGGTGATGCTCGATGGCGCCCCAATGGCGGCCGAACAGCGCGTCCGAGCCGATGAAGTTGATTGCGCCGGCGATATAGCGGCCATTGCGCTTGGCCATGACCAGCAGAATGCGGTCGGCCATCGTCTGTCCGATCATCGAAAAGAACGAGCGGGTCAGATAGGGCCGGCCCCATTTGCGCGAACCGGTGTCCATGTAGAAGGCGAAAAAATCGTCCCACACCGCCTCGGTCAGATCGGCTCCGGACAGCGGGTGGATGGTGATGCCGTGCTCGATCGCATCGCGGCGCTCGCGCCGGATCGCCTTGCGCTTGCGAGAGGCGAGCGCCGACAGAAAGTCCTCGAAGCTTGCATAGCCCGCGTTGCGCCAGTGGAATTGCTGGTCGGTGCGCTTCAGAAAGCCGCGTTCGCCAAGCCGTTCCCAGTCCGGTTTCGGCAGGAAGGTGATATGGCAGGAGGAGGCCTGCCGCTGGTCGCACAGCGCCCGAAGCCCGGCCGCCAGCGCGTCCTTCACCGCATCCGCATAGGGCGATGGCTTGACCAGAAGGCGGGGGCCGGTCGCGGGCGTGAACGGGACCGACACCTGGAGCTTCGGATAATAGCTGCCGCCGGCGCGCTCATAGGCGTCGGCCCAGCCATGGTCGAACACATATTCGCCGCGCGAATGCGACTTCAGATAGCAGGGGACGGCGCCGAGGATTTCGCCGTCCGTGGTTTCGGCCAACAGGTGTTGCGGGGCCCAGCCGGTGCGCGGCGTGGCCGATCCGGACCGTTCAAGGGCCAACAGAAAGGCGTGGGAGACGAACGGGTTGGCGGGAGCCGCCGGAGCGCAGGCCTTGGCGGGATCAGGTGTCGCCTGAAGGGTTTCATCCACATTGTCATATGGCGTTGCGGCGCAGGCATCCCATGCGGCGGCCGGCACGGCCCCGAGGTCGGACACCACCCGCAATTGCAGTTCGATCGGACGGTCTTGCGATGAAGTTTCGGTTTCGGACATTCGGCTGCAAGCTTAGCCGGAATTTATGGCCGAAATCCCTCGAAAATCATCTGGTCAGCCCATCGCGCGGCGCGGTGCCGGTCGGCTTCGCTGCGCACCGTCCAGGTCAGGAGCGGCAGCCCGAAACCCCAGCGGCCGAGCAGCGGCCAGACTCCGGGCAGGTCGGCCACCGACCAGGCGAGGAAATGTGGACGAGCGGAAAGTGCGGCGGCCGCATAGTCCCATCGCGAAACGGTGCGGACCTCCGGATCGATACGGCTTTGCGCGACGAGCCCGCGCGGCAGGCCGGAAGCGGCCGAGCGAAGACCCCGGACCATGACCGGATCGAACGACATGGCGGCTACCGGACCGGCATAGCTCTCAAGCACGGCAGCCACGCGCGCGGCAAGTGCGGTCTCCCGGTCGAAATGGCTTTTGAGTTCGAGCACCAGTGTCACACGTCCGGCGACCAGATCGCAGAGCTCTCCAAGCGTCAGCATGCGGTCCGGCGTTGCCCGGAACACGATGGCCTTCAATTCGGTCGCGCTCAGGGATTTTACCGCGTCGTCGCGCCCGGTCAGGCGTCCCAGCCGATCGTCGTGAAACACCATCGCCTCGCCGTCGGCGGACAATTGCAGGTCGCATTCGATGGCGTAGCCGCCCGCCACCGCAGCCGAGAAAGCCGAGGCCGTATTCTCGACGATGCCGGCTGCCGCGTCATGCAATCCGCGATGCGCCACCGGCCGCGCGGTCAGCCAGTCGAGACCGGGCATGGCGCGCCGCCGTCAGGAGACCTCGAACATCCCTTCGACTTCAACCGCCGCATCGAGCGGCAGTACAGACACGCCGATCGTGGTGCGGGCGTGCCGCCCCTTGTCCCCAAAGACTTCCACCATCAGGTCGGAGGCGCCATTCATGACCTTCGGGCCGTCGAGAAAGTCCGGCACCGCGCTGATGAAGCCGCCGAGCCGCACCACGCGCGTCACTTTATCGAGATCGCCGAGCGCCGCCTTCATCTGGGCCAGCACATTGATGGCGCAGACCCGCGCGGCCTTCACACCGTCTTCTACAGAGACACCGGCGCCGTGCTTGCCCTTGGCAACCAGCTTGCCCTCGGCATCGAGACAAAGCTGGCCCGATACCACCAGAAGATTGCCGGTCCGTACGAAGCCGACATAATTGGCCAGCGGCGCCGCCGGGGTCGGCAATACGATACCCAGATCGGTCAGCTTCTTTTCGACGGTGCCGGCCATGGATCCTCCTGTATGCGCGACGCCTCACAATGGACGCATTCTCTTCGCCGATTGGCCGGGGCTTCGCAAGTGGGGCGGCTTGCGGGGCGCCGTCCTGGATTTTAACTGTCAGGTCAACGAGGATTCGGCATTTCATGATCGACGCCCGATTTTTCAGCATGGCGGCTGCGTTTATATTCGTGCCGGTGGTCGCGCTTCCCGCACCGGTTCAGACCGGAGAGGCGATCGAATTCACCTCGCATCGTGCGGTTTACGATCTCAAGCTCGCCTCGTCGCGCGGCAACCGGCCGATCGAGGCGGTGCGCGGGCGCATCCTTTACGATTTCTCAGGCAGCCGCTGCGAAGGCTATGCGTTGCAATTCCGTCAGGTCTCCGAGATCGACGCGGGCGAGGGGGTGCGCATGATGACGGATATGCGCGCCGCGACCTGGGAGGACGCTGCGGCAAAATCCTTCCGGTTCAATTCGGAAAATTTCGTCGATCAGGAACCCAAGAATGCGGTGGATGGTCAGGCCGAGCGCGGCAGCGCGCAGGTCGATGTCCGCCTGCGCAAGCCAGCCATCAAGTCTTTCGGGATTGAGGCGGACGCTTTTTTCCCGACCGATCACATGCGTCGGATCATCGTCGCGGCGCGTCAGGGCAAAACCCTTTTGCAGGGCCCGGTCTTTGACGGTTCCGATACCGGGGAGAAGGTCTACGACACGCTGACGGTGATCGGTCAGCCGATCGAGCCGGATGCGCAAAAGCCTGACGACGCGGCCGGACGGGAGGAGCAATTGTCGAAGCTGCGCCGCTGGCCGGTCGCCATCAGCTATTTCGACAAGACCAAGGCCGACGGCGACCAGCTCCCGGTCTATGGGATCCGGTTCGAGCTTTACGAGAACGGCGTTTCGCGGGCGCTGTCGCTCGACTATAACGACTTCGTCGTGTCCGGCACCATGACCTCGCTGGAAACCCGGCCTTCCAAAGCCTGCGATTGATGCTCAGAGGTCATCGTCCAATGCGAGGCCGCGCCTGATGGCGTCGCGGCCGAATTTTTCCCGCAAGACATCCACTGCGCGCTCGCTGGTGGCGATCTTTTTCGCGTTCGGATCGAGCAAGTCTTCCGGATCGGCGGCGTATGCGGGCTGAAGGCTGGAGACGCCGATCCCGATCAGGCGAAAGGCCGCGCCGTCGATTTCCTTTTCCAGCAGGTCACGGCCGCAGTCGAAAATGCGTCTTGCCAGTTGCGTCGGTGCGCTGAGCGATCGGGCCCGCGTCCGTGTCTGAAAGTTCGCGGATTTAAGTTTCAGCGTCACAGTCGTGCCGCTCAGATCCTGCGCCTTCAGCCGCGCGGACACCTTCTCGCTCAGGTCCCAGAGGATTTTCTCCAGCGGCCGCAGCGCGGCGATATCGGTGTCGAAGGTGGTTTCTGCCGAGATGCTCTTGGCGTCGCGGTCGGGGACCACTTTACGATGGTCGATGCCGCGGGCGAGCCGGCTCAGCCGTTGCCCCTCGGCGCCGAGCCGCCGCATCAGTTCGATCTCGTCGTATTTTTGCAGGTCGGCGATGGTGCGAAAGCCAAGCCGCGCGAGCCGCTCCTGCGTCACCTTGCCGACGCCGAAAATGATCGAAACCGGCTTCGGTGCGAGAAACGCGGCGGCTTCGGCACGTCCGAGCATTGCCAGTCCGCGCGGCTTGTCGAGATCGGATGCGATCTTGGCGAGGAACTTGTTGTAGGACAGTCCGATTGAGACGGTAATGCCGATGTCGCGTTCGATCGACGATGCAAGCTGCGCCAGCGATTGCGCGGCGCTGCGACCATGCAGGCGTTGCGTGCCGGACAGATCGAGAAAGGCCTCGTCGATGGAGACCGGCTCGACCAGCGGCGTCAGGTCGCGCATGCGCGCCCGCACGTCGCGTGCGACCGAAACATATTTCGCCATGTTCGGCTTAATCACCACGGCCTCGGGACACAGCTTGCGCGCCTTGAACATCGGCATGGCCGAATGCACGCCATAGGTGCGCGCGATATAGCAGGCCGTCGACACCACGCCGCGGGTGCCGCCGCCGACGATCAGGGGCTTGTTCGCAAGACTCGGATCGTCGCGCTTTTCGATGGTCGCATAGAACGCGTCGCAGTCGAGATGCGCGACCGCGAGGTCATGAATCTCCGGGTGCCGCGCCAGCCGCGGCGAGCCGCACGCGATGCAGCGCGGGCCGGGGCCGGCCCCTGCAAAGCAGTCGCGGCAAAATCCCGGCGTCATCGCGCGGCATCATGGTTCATAATGGATCGCCGGCTCACGGTATGTCGCGCTCGACCGGCAGTCCGGCGAGGGTATCGCGGGCTTGAAGGATCTGCTCGGGGCGCAGGCCGGCTTCCTGAGCGAAGGCCAGCAACACGGATTCCCGTTCCGACAGGTGATCCAGCACGCCGGCGAGAAAGCCGGGCTCCCTAGCGGCGGTTCGAATGTCGCCCGGCCCAATCCCCGTGGCAGCGAGAAATCCGCCAATCCGCTCGGGTCTCCAGCGAGGAACCCAAGTGCTTGAATTGCCACATTTTTGGCGTCTGCGCGGGCCAGCCTGACGAGCTTATTCATGGCCTGTCGTTTGCCTTTCTGTAACGAATGGGAACTAGCCTTAGGCGCATACTCTGAGTCCGCATTTTCGGCATCGCGGCGCTCCAGGCCTGAGAAAACTGGGCGAGGTGAAGTTTAGCCCAGGAGGGGCGGGGGAATGGCCAAGACTGTCCTGATCGTGGAGGACAACGAGCTCAATATGAAGCTCTTCCACGACCTTCTCGAGGCCCATGGCTATCAGACTGTCGGCACCCGCAACGGGATCGATGCGATGGACTTGGCCCGCCGTCACCGTCCGGACCTCATTCTGATGGATATTCAGCTGCCGGAAGTGTCGGGACTTGAGGTGACGAAATGGCTCAAGGACGACGCGGAATTGAAATCGATTCCGGTCGTGGCCGTCACCGCCTTTGCGATGAAAGGCGACGAAGAGCGGATCCGCGCAGGCGGATGCGAAGCCTATCTTTCGAAGCCGATTTCGGTCGGCAAGTTTATTGAGACCATCAGGCACTTTCTCGGCAACGCATAGAAACCCGATCAGATCATGACCGCGCGCGTTCTAGTCGTCGACGACGTTCCCGCCAATCTGAAGCTGTTGGAAGCGCGGCTGTCGGCGGAATATTTCGACGTTATCACCGCCCATAGCGGCGCGGAAGCGCTGGCCGCATGTGAGCGGGCGGAATGTGACATCGTGCTGCTCGATGTCATGATGCCGGATATGGACGGCTTCGAAGTCTGCCGTCGGCTCAAGAGCAATCCGGCGACGCATCATATTCCGGTGGTGATCGTCACCGCTCTGGATCAGCCGTCGGACCGGGTCGCCGGACTGCAGGCCGGCGCCGACGATTTCCTGACGAAACCGGTATCGGATATTGCTCTGATCGCGCGCGTGCGCTCGCTGACGCGGCTGAAAATGATGACCGACGAGTTGCGCATGCGCGCAGCCACCTCACGCGAGATCGGCATCGAGAGCGCCGAGCGCGAAGCCATTTTGGAGCAGGGTGAGGGCGGACGGATTCTGATCGTCGACGACCGCCCGGCATCTTACGAGCGGCTGTCGGCGAGGCTTGCGAGCGATCATTTGGTGGAAATCGAATCCGACCCGAGTTCGGCGCTGTTCCGTTCGGCCGAGGGCAATTACGAACTTCTGATCGTCTCGCTCAGCCTGGAAAATTTCGACGGACTGCGACTGTGCAGCCAGCTGCGCTCGCTTGAACGAACCCGCAACCTGCCGATCCTGGCGCTTTGCGAGCCCGACGATACTGCGCGATTGATGCGAGGCCTCGAGATCGGCGTTAACGACTATCTGCTGCGGCCGATCGACGGCAACGAATTGCAGGCCCGTGTACGAACGCAGATCCGCCGCAAGCGCTACACGGAGAGGCTGCGCGACAATGTGCAGATGTCCATCGAGGCTGCCATCACCGATGCGCTGACGGGTCTGCACAATCGCCGTTATATGGAAAGCCACCTGGGCAAGCTGGTCGAAACCGCGGTGCTGCGCGGCAAGCATCTTGCTGTCCTCGTGATGGACATCGACTATTTCAAGTCGATCAACGACACCTATGGCCACGATTGCGGCGACGACGTGCTGCGGGAATTTGCAATCCGCGTGCGCAAGTCGATACGCGGGATCGACCTTGCCTGCCGGATCGGAGGCGAGGAATTCGTGGTGGTGATGCCGGACACCGACATGGCCGTTGCGGCTACCGTCGCCGAGCGCCTGCGCCGCAAAATCGCGTCGGAGCCGTTCCCGATCGAGCAGGGCCGCCGCGCAATCGATGTCACGATCTCGATCGGTATTGCGGCGATGGAAACAGCCCAGGACACCGCGGCAAAGCTGCTCAAACGAGCCGACCAGGCGCTGTACCGCGCCAAGCGCGACGGTCGTAACAGGGTGGTCGCAGACGCAGCCTGAGCCGATCTGCCGGCCGCAAGACCGGAAACCCTAATCCTTTACGTTGACGGCAAAATGACGCCCATTTCGGGCCTTCGGCTTTGATTTCTAAGGGGTAACGGGATAGCTTGGTCGCCACCACGCAGCGGCGTCGCGCCACTGCTTTGAAGTAGGGCCGGCTGCGGCGCCCGGCCTTCAAGGTGCAGCTCTTCGATAACCCTGCGGAGTGCTCAGGTCCGCCGCATCTCCTGGGTCCGTGGGGTTCGGCCGGCCCGGGGGCGGTGACGAGTGGCCTCCTCATGACACCGCTTCCGGCCGGCCACCTCTTATGAGCTGTGCGATCAAGAATTACGATCAATAGTTGTATCATCCGCGCAGCGCAGAGCACGACCTCGCGCGCGCGAAACACCGAAGTCCGGTAAAGGAAGGCAGCGTGGGCCTTGCCTATTTGATCTTGGCTTCGCGGAACTCGACGTGCTTCTTGGCGATCGGGTCATATTTCTTTTTCGCCAGCTTGTCGGTCATCGTGCGCGAGTTTTTCTTGCTGACATAATAATAACCGGTGTCTGCGGTGGACACGAGCTTGACCTTGATGGTGACGGCCTTGGCCATGATGACCTCGAAATGACGGGGGGAGATTTGGCCCGGAAACTAGCGGCAAAGCGGCCAAAGTCAAGGAAAGGCAGCCGGTTATTTCCGCCAGACGGGCCCGGTGGAGGTTTTCGCAGTCCGGATGTCAGGCGATCAGGGCGCGGTTGAAGACCTTCCTGGGCATCCGATAGAACGGAACCGGCAGATCATGGCCGAAGCCCGCAGCGACACGCGCTTCAAGTTCCTTCAGCACCACGCCGGTGATGGTCGGCATATCGAGGCTGCGGGCGTCCGCGATCGGCATCCACACCAGTTCGACCAGTTCCGCCTCGGGATGGATCACATTCTCGACCTTGTGGACGATGGTCGAGGCATCGACGGCAAAGAAGCGGGTGTCGAAACGGCGTGGACGCCGTGACGGCGTGATCGCGCGTGCGATGAAATGCAGCGAGGACAGGTCGGGGTAGAAGCCCGCCTTGGCAAAATCGGCCCAGGGCCCGTCCGGCACCGGCGGCGCGTCGGTCAGAGGCGCGCCGAGGATGAGGCCGGTCTCCTCGAAGGTCTCGCGGATCGCGGCAAGCGCCAGCCCCCTGGCGCGTGCGAGACTTGGCCGGCGCACCTGCTGCATCAGATATTTCTCGGTAAAGGGATTGAGCGGCGATGCCGCAGGCATCAACCGGTCGTGTGGCTCAAGCCGCCCGCCTGGAAATACGAATTTGCCCGGCATGAACTTGTGGGCGTGATGGCGTTTGCCGAGCAGCACCTTCGGCGCCGCACCCGACCGGTCGACGATGATCAGGGTCGCCGCGTCCTTCGGACGCACATTCGGCGAGTTGCGTTCGCGCTCCGCCTCGGTGAGAAGCCGCTCAAGATCTGTCAATTCGCGCATTGTGAGGGTGTCGCGGCCGGCAGTGGATCGTTCACCGGATCGTTCCGGTCGCCTTCTGGATCGAAGCCGTGCATGCGCATCGCCCATTGCCAGGCGACGACCGCGCCCTTGATCGGATGCATCAGCGCGAAGGCGAGGATCAGCGTGAGCGGCAGCCAGATCGCGGCGTGAATCCAATAGGCCGGGGCGAATGCGATCTCGACCGCAAGCACCATTGGCACCACGATGTGTCCGACCAGCACGATGTTGAGATAGGCCGGGAAGTCATCGGCACGGTGGTGATGCAGCGCCTCATTGCAGGAGGGACAATGATCGTTGACCTTCAGGAGCGCGCGGAACATGCGGCCCTCACCGCAAGCCGGACACGCACCTAACAGCCCGCGCTTTAGAGAGAGCCAGCCATCTCGGCGAGGTTGTGCGATTTCAAAGCTCATCCGTTCATCCTCGTCTTTTGCGCGGCAAGCGCTCGTCGCGGCGTCCATTGTCGCGGGCGCGGGTCGGCCGATCGCGGACCCGGCGCACCGGAACCGGCTTTCCGGACCGGCCGCTTGACATCAGTTCGAACCGCAACGCGCCCGCAACAGGGATCGCTTCGACCAGCTTCACGGTAACATTGTCGCCCAGCCGGTAGGTTTCGCCGGTGGAGCGGCCGATCATGGCGTGGCGGTCCTCGTGATACTGGAAATAGTCGTCGCCGATGGTGCGAGCCGGAATGAATCCGTCGGCGCCGGTTTCGTCAAGTTTAACGAACAGTCCGGCGCGGGTCACGCCGCCGATCCGGCCTTCGAAAATGGCGCCGACCCGGTCGGCAAGATGGTGCGCGATGAGGCGGTCGGTGGTTTCGCGTTCCGCCGCCATGGCGCGGCGTTCGGAGGCGGAAATGCGGGCGGAAATCTCGTTCAGGGACTTCACATCGGTGCCTTCGGGCAGGGCGCCGTCACCGAGTTTCAGCGCCCGGATCAGGC
>NZ_JBKBVB010000028.1:0-41013 GCF_046289595.1 Pseudorhodoplanes sp. | reverse complement strand
CAGGAATTCGGCTGCACCCCTTGGGGCATGCCCGCGCGCAACATCTTCGGCTGGCAGAAGCCCTGCTATCTTCTGGGCGAAGGTTACGCCAAGACCTTCAAGGAACTGATGGAGACCACCGACTGGGACTCCTACGGCACCGGCAAATACGAGAAGTGCGCGAATTGCATGGCCCATTGCGGCTATGAGCCGACCGCGGCCAATGTTGCCATCAGCAATCCGTTCAAGGCGCTGTGGGTGTCGCTGCGCGGCATCCGCACATCGGGTCCGATGGCGCCGGAGATCGCGCTCGACCAGCAGCGGCCGGCGCAATACGTGTTTTCCTCGCAGGTACAGATGAAGCTATCGGAGATCCGCGCGGCCGAGGCCGAAGAGCGGGCCAAGAAGCCGGCGACAGCGGCCTAACGACGCAAAGGCGCGTTCGGAATCGATGCCGGCGGCGACAAGCGCCGGCAGATGATGGGGTTTTCGCAACAACCCGCCAAGCACCGTGCCGATGGCGACACCGCCGTCCGGCGTCAGCGCGCCTGATGCAAGATCGGGCAGACTGCGTGTCGCAGGGTCGCTGACCGCGCGAATGACGGCGAAGGGCAGACGGTGCCGCTCGGCAAATTCGGCAGCCACGTGCGATTCCATATCGACAGCAATGGCGCTATTGCGCGCATGCAGCGCCGCCTTGTCCGCCGATTTCGACACCACGGTATTCACGCCGGCGAACCCGCCGCGATGGAGGCGCATCGCGCCTTCCAGCTTGGAGGCAACGGCATCCTGCCAGTCGAGCGGCAGGCGACGGTGTGCCGAATTCGCGATCACGTGTGTCGCCAGCGCGATGTCTCCCGGCTTCAGATGCGGCGCAAGGCCGCCGCACAGGCCGAAGCTGAGAATGCCGCGGATCGCATGGTTTCTATCGCTGAAGAGGTCCCCCATCCGCCGGCGCAGCAGGTCCGGCCGCCCGCCGCTGCACAGCGTCACCACACCGTCACCGGCCGCGACCTGCGCCTCGCGCTTCAGTCCGGTCACGACCAGCAAGGCGGGCGGGCTGGCAGTCATCGGTCGGCCGTTACATCCCGAAGGCGACGCGGCGGTCGTTCGCCGCGGTGAGATTGCGATAGCGCGCCACCGCCCAGAGCGGGAAGAATTTCCGATAGCCGTGATAACGCAGATAGAACACGCGCGGGAACCCGGTTGCGGTGAAGCGTTCCTCATCCCAGAGGCCTTCGTTATTCTGGCTGGCGATGAGATACTCGATGCCGCGCCGGACTTGCGGATGATCGGCCTTGCCCGCGGCCATCAGGCCGAGAAGCGCCCAGGCGGTTTGCGAGGCTGTGCTCGGGGCGGGCTCGTAACCCTTGTAATCGAGCTTGTAGCTCGCGCCGTCCTCGCCCCAGCCTCCATCGTCGTTCTGGATAGACAGCAGCCAGTCGGCTGCGCGCGCCACCATCTCGTCATCCGGCTCAAGGCCCGCGGCATTGAGCGCGCACAGGCACGACCACGTGCCGTAGATATAGTTCATGCCCCAGCGGCCATACCACGAGCCGTCGGCAAGCTGCGTGGTCCGCAGATAGTCGATGCCGCGGGCGATGGCGCGCTTGCCGTCGTCGTCCGCCGGAAGCTGCGCCAGCATCGAGATGCAGCGCGCGGTAACATCCTCGGTTGGCGGATCGAGCAGCGCGCCATGGTCCGAGAATGGAATATTGTTGAGATAGCCGTAGGTGTTGTCGGCATCGAACGCGGCCCAGCCGCCATTCTCGCTTTGCAAACCGAGCACCCATTCGCGCGCCCGTGCGATTGCCGGGTCGTAGGTCTGCGCGCTCGAATTGGCTTCGGCACGATGCATCGCCATGGCTACGACCGCGGTATCGTCGAGATCGGGATAATGTGCGTTGTTGTACTGAAAGGCCCATCCGCCGGGCCGCACGCCCGGCCGCTGCTCGGCCCAGTCGCCCTTGAGGTCGAGAACCTGCCGCGGCACCAGCCAGTCGAGCCCGGCCTTGGCCGCTGCCTTTGCCTTGTCGTTGCCGGTTTCAAGCAGGCTGTGCGCGACGAGCGCCGTATCCCAGACCGGCGAGACGCAGGGCTGGCAATAAGCCTCGTCGTCCTTGACGACCAGGAGCTTGTCGATCGAAAGCCTCGCAATGGCGCGGTCTGGATGGTCCTCCGGGTAGCCGAGCACATCATACATCATCACGCTGTTGGCCATCGCCGGATAGATCGCGCCGAGCCCGTCCTCGCCGTTCAGCCGCTCCTTGACGAAGGCGACTGCGGCATCGATCGCCTTCTTGCGAGTCGATTTCGGAAAGAGCGGTTCGGCGGCGCGCAGCAGGATGTCTATGCCGCGGAAGAACAGGAACCACGACCATTTCTGATGCGGCGCTTTCTTCACTCCCCCGACCGTGTGCGGCGGCTCAAGAAACAACTCGTCGATGCCAACGCGTTTCGGATTGCGCGCCAGCGGCTTCAGGGCGCCCAGAACGAGCAGCGGCACGATCACCGTGCGCGCCCAGTACGACACCTTCGACAGATGGAACGGAAACCAGCGCGGCAGCAGCATGATCTCAACCGGCATCACCGGGACCGCCCGCCAGGTCACGACGCCGTAAAGCGCCAGCAATGCGCGGGTGAACACATTGCTGCGCGACGCGCCGCCGCGCGCCAGAATCGCCTCGCGCGCCCGCCGCATGTGATCGGCATCGGGCGAATCGCCGATCATCTTCAGCGCGAAATAGGCCTTGACGCTGGCGCTCATGTCGAAGTCGCCCTCGTGGAACAGCGGCCAGCCGCCATGCCTGCCCTGGATGCGGCGCAGATAGACCGCGATCTTGCGCTCGAGTTCGGCATCGACCGGCTCGCCGAGATGGTGGCGCAGCAGCACATATTCGGCCGGGATCGTCGCGTCCGCCTCAAGCTCGAACACAAAATGCCCGTCCGGCTGGCGGGCCTGCAGCAACGCATCGGCTGCGCGGGTGACGGAACGCTCCAGAAGGTTGCGGGCGAGGGGGGCGGTGGCGTCTTGCATCCTGGGTATCACGTTTGACGGATCAGCCCGGCGGCATTGCGTCCGGACCGGATCGCGCCCTCGATGGTCGCGGGCAGGCCGGTGTCGGTCCAGTCGCCGGCGAGAATGAGATTGCGCCAGCGGGTTCGCGCGCTTGGGCGACGGGCATTCTGATCGGGGGTTGCCGCAAATGTGGCGCGCCGTTCACGGACCAATTGCCATTTCGGAAGCGGGGCATCCATCTCCAATATGTCTGAAATCTCGCGCCAGACCGTCTGGGCCAGTTCCTGCCGCGGCAGCGTCAGCAGCCGGTCGGCATGGCTGATGGTCGCCGAAATACGGCTTTTGAAGGCGAAAATCCACTCCACGGTCTGACCGATGACCCCGGTCATGAACGGCGTCCCCTGGGGAGGCGCGATGTCGTAGTGGACGTTGACGATGGCGCGGAACTCGTCCGGTGCGGTCAGGTCAGGCACCAGGGACGTTGCCGCATAGGCCGGCACCGCAAGGATCACCGCGTCGTCCGGTCCGATCGCGATCTCGCCGTCCTTGAAGCGCAGGGCGACAATGCGGTCGTCCGATCTCGTTATTGCCTCCAGCTCATGCTCCAACTTGATGGCAACGCCCCAGCGCTGAAGACGGTCGAGCGCCGGCGCGACAAAAGCCGTGCTCAGCCCGCTCTCGAAAACCAGCGGACGGCAAGCCTGGCCGCCGCGCAGGAGGGTTTCGCGCGCGATCTGTGCGGCAAGCTTGGACGAGCCGTTCGGCGTGTCGATATTCAGCGCCGCCACCATCAGCGGATCGAGCAGGCGCCGGTAAAGCTCGCTGTCGCGGTCCAGCACTTCGCGCAGCGGCCGGTCCGCGCCGCCGATCAGCATCGGTGCGAGTTTGAGATAATCGAGCAGCGAGGTGCGCGGCACACGGCTGCCGGCATCGAAAATCCAGGCTGGAAAACGGCCGTCGCCGAGCCGCAGAATCCAACTCCCCCCGGTCGCGCCATCGACGAAGCGGAAATTGGCGGGCGCGAAGTCCGGCGTGACGCCGATCGCTCTCAAGTAATCGACCGCCGCATGATTGCCGGACAACAAGAGATGCGTGCCATTGTCGATATGCATGCCGGTCGCCGCATCGTCGTAGGAGCGGCAGCGGCCGCCGGCTTGTCTGGTCGCCTCGTGCAGCGTGACGGCAATACCTGCTTCGGCGAGCCGCACGGCCGCGGACAGGCCGGCCAGTCCGGCGCCGACGATGTGGACATGCTTATTCATCAAAGGATGCCGTAGCGCAGAACCGCAAAGATTAAACGCAGCCGGTCGACCCGCACGCGATCGCGCGGGGCGGCGAAACCGCGCCGCTGCAACGTGTCGAGCATCGGCGCATAGGCCTCGGCCATGATGCGCGGCGCCTTGACGCTGGCCCTGGGCTGCCGGTCCATGATGGTGCGTGCCTGCATGAAATGATCGCGCGCCTTCCCGATCAACGGCGCACAGGCCCGGCCGAGATTGGGATGGGCGAGCACAAGATGGGGGTCTTCGCTGTCGATGCCGGCGGCTATGAGACATTCACGCGGCAGATAGAGCCTGCCAATATCCGCGTCCTCGTCCACGTCGCGCAGGATATTGGTGAGCTGCAACGCGCGACCAAGATGGTACGAAAGGCTGACGCCGTCATCGTTCGGCACGCCGAAGACGCGCACCGAAAGCCGTCCGACCGCGCTCGCCACGCGATCGCAATAGAGATCGAGCGTCGCAAGGTCGGGCGCGCGGATATCGGCCAGCACGTCCATTTCCATGCCGTCGATGACGGCAAGAAAGTCCTCGCGCCGAAGTCCAAAGTCGCGCACCGGACCGAGGAAACCGCCCATGCGCTCCGAAACACGTCCCTGATAGAGCGCGGCGACATCCTCGCGATAGCGGTTCAGCTCGGCGAGCCGCGCGTTGCGCGGACCGTGCGAATCCGCGACATCGTCCACCTTGCGGCAGAACTTGTAGATTTCGAACATGGCTTCGCGTTTTTGGCGCGGCAGGATGCGCATCGCCAGGTAAAACGAGGAGCCGCCGGCATGCTGCGCGGCATCGGCCGATACGGTGGGTGTCGTCACGGCCGGATATCCTGCGTGCTGCGATACGCGGCGCCGCCCGGCAACAGCCGCCGCGCCAGGATTCTGATCGTGGATCCCGCCATCGTGGCGACGAGGGTGGCACGGCCAAGATGAACCTTGTCGGCCAGCGGATCGGCGTGCTCCAGTACGGTCAGAAGCTTGCGGGCGAGCGCCGCGATCGCGGCCACTTCGCAGGCGAGGCGGGTATCGCGGATGCCGTCGGACAGCGCCGGCTGGGTATCGAAATAGGAGGATGTACGGCGCGCCAGCTCGTGAAGGCAGGCGAGGAGGGCCGGAGAGGCCCTGTCCTTGCCGAGTTCCGGCGTGGCCGCGCCATGCGCCCGAAGACGATCCTGCGGGAGATAGACCCGGTCGAGGTTTTGGTAGTCCTTACCGCAATCCTGCAGATGATTGACGATCTGCAGGACCGTGCAGAGTACGTCGGACGCCGCCCAGGTCGCGCGATCCTCGCCGTGTACATCCAGCACGAAGCGGCCGACCGGCATCGCCGAATAGGTGCAATAGCCGATCAGGTCGTCCCAGTCGTCGTAACGGAGCTTGGTTACGTCCTGGCGGAAGGCCTTGAGCAGGTCCAGCGCGTGGACCGGCGACAGTTTCCGGGCGGCGATCTGTTCGCGCAGGCGCACCGAAACGACGTCGTCCGAACGGGCGCCGGTCAGCGAGGCTTCCATGCGATCCAGTCCGCGCAGCTTCTCGCCCGGGGGGAGGAGCGGGTGGTCGGCAATGTCGTCGGCGGCGCGCGCGAAATCGTAGAACGCCATGATGACCGGGCGGTGCCGGGCGCTCACGAGCCGCGAGGCCACCGGAAAATTCTCGTCGCGATGCCCCTTGCCGGACCGGTAGTCGACCGATTGAACCATCAGAGCTTTCTTCAGGGCTTCTTTGCCTGGTAGCGGCCCTTCCAGCGGCCGCCGCGTCCCAGCATGTGCTGGAGCGCCGAGCTGAAGGTAAACGCCATGTAACCGGTCGCGATGACCGGCAGGGCGGGTGCCCAGAGAGGGCTTAGACCATAAAATCGCAAGATTGGCCAAAACGAGACCGCCATCAAGGCCCAGGCGGCCAGGGCGAGCGCCCGCGCGGTTCCGTGTCCGAAAAGTGCGATCAGGGGCGGTGCCCAGTAGGTCAGGGCCATCCCGACGAGCGTCAGCGCCAGCAAGACGGGCGAATAGCGGAGCTGGGCAAAGGCCGACCGCGAGACCATCGTATGGATGTCGCCGAATGCGTCGGATGCGCGGATGCTGCGCACCCGCCGGGTGAGACCGAGCCAGATCGGCCCCCGCGCCTTCATGACCCGCGCCAGCGAGCAGTCGTCGATCAAGGCCTCGCGGATGACCGCGATCCCGCCGGCCCGCGCCAGCGCATCGGCCTTGACCAGCATGCACCCGCCGGCTGCTGCCGCGGTCCGGCTACGCGGATCGTTGACCCACGCGAACGGGTAAAGCATCTGGAAAAAATAGACGAAGGCCGGGATGAAGGCGCGTTCGGCGAGGCTTTCGCAACGGAGTTTCACCATCAGCGAGGTGAGGACATAGCGCCCGGAAACGGCGCGTGCGGCAAGATTTCGCAAGGCGCCCGGCTCGTAGACGATATCGGCATCGGTCAGGAGCAGATAGTCGGGCGCGGCCTTGCCGGCCTCGGCGATGCCCTGCTGCAGGGCCCAGAGTTTGCCGGTCCAGCCCTCCGCGAGGGGCTGACCGCGCAACACGGTCAGCGGCACGGACGAGCCGGTCCGCTGCGGCAGCGCTTGCGCGATCGAGGCGGTCGCGTCCTCGCTATTGTCGTCGACCAGGACGACGGAGAAGCGGCCGGGATAATCCTGGATGAGAAGTGAGGTCAGGCTGTCTGCGATCGACTCTGCCTCGTTGCGCGCGGGGACGATCGCCACGATATGCGGCCACGCGGCTGGCGGCGGCAGTGCGTCGTCCCCCAGCACGTCCGCACGCCAGTAGCCGCCGCGGAGAAAAACACAAAAGATCCATATCGCGAGCGAAATGGCGGCGATCGATATCATCATGCAGCCATGAAAGCCTGCGCTCCCGTGCAGCCGGGCGCGGAGCGTCTCCTGATTATTTCTCGCGGAAGGCGCGGTTAAAATGGTCCGACAGCGGCTTTGCGAGATAGGACAGCATGGTGCGCTCGCCGGTCTGCACGAAGGCCTCGACCGGCATGCCGGGCACAAGCTTCACGTCGCCGAGCCGCGCCACCTGGTCCGGCGGCAGCGCGATGCGGATGGTGTAATAGCCAAGCCCGGTGCGCTGGTCGGTGGTTATATCGGCGGAAATGCGCGATACCGTGCCGTCGATTTCCGGCGTGGTCTGCTGGTTGAAGGCGGTGAAGCGCATGATCGCCTTCTGGCCGATCTGAAGCTGGTTGATATCCTGCGGATTGACCTTGGCCTCGACCGTCAGATTGTCGGTGGCGGGAACGATCAGCATGATCGCATCGCCCGCCGCAATCACGCCGCCGACGGTATGCACGGTCGACTGAAAGACAATGCCATCCTGCGGCGCGCGGATGTCGATGCGGCGCAACTGGTCTTCCGCCGTGACCTTGCGCTCGACGAATTCGCCGATCCGGGCGTCGACATCGCGCATTTCCTTGGCCACCTCGCTCGACAATTCCTGATCGATCTGGATGATCTGCAATTCCAGTTCGTTGATTTTGCCCTTGGCCTGGGCGGTGGTGGCGATCAGCTGGCCGCGCTCGCCCTGCAGGCGCGTGGCTTCGCGCTCGAGCTGGGTCAGGCGGTTCATCTGGATCAGGTTCTTGCTGAACAGGTCGCGCACGCCCGCGAGTTCGCGGTCGATCAGCTCGATCTCCTTGGTCTTGGCGTTTTGCTGCGCGGTCAGTCCGGCAATTTCCTCCTGGAGCTGGCCGATGCGCTGGCGCAACTGGGATTTCTGGCCGGCGCGGGCGGTGCGGCGCAATTCGAACAGCTTCTGCTCGCTGTTCATGATGTTGCGGACGTCCGGATCGGCCGAGTCGGACAGATGCGGAGGGAAGCTGAGCACATCGGCATTGTCGCGCTCCGCTTCGAGCCGCGCCTTGCGTGCGGTCAATTCGTTCAGCCCCTTGGTCACGATGGCGAGATTGGCGCGCGTGACGGTCTCGTCGAGGCGCACCACGATGTCGCCTTCCTTGACGCTGTCGCCGTCGCGCACACGAACCTCGCCGACGATCCCGCCGGTCGGGTGCTGCACCTTCTTGACGTTGGTGTCGACCACGATCTGTCCCGGCGCGATCAGCGCGCCGGATATCTGCGCGGTGGCGGCCCAGCCGCCGAAGCCGAGCACCAGAATGGCGACGACGACGCTGCCGGCGAAAATATGCCGGCGGATCGAGGGTTGAGCTGCGGATTTTGCGGTCATGCGGGAGCTCTCCCGGGTACGACTTGAAGGGGTTGCGGGGCGGCGGGCGCCGCCTGCGGCTGGGCCTGCGCCGCCGGCCGCTGCAGAACCTTGGCCAGCACCTGATCCTTCGGTCCGACCGGGTGCTGCATGCGGCCGCCGCCCATGACAAGGATGAGGTCCACGGCTTCGAGTGCGCTCGGCCGGTGCGCGACGATGACGGCGATGCCGCCCCGCTTGCGCACGCTCATGACGGCCCGCGCCAGCGCCTCGTCGCCCTCGTAATCGAGGTTGGAATTGGGTTCGTCGAGCACGACAAGGAACGGATCGCCATACAGCGCGCGGGCGAGCGCGATGCGCTGGGCCTGACCGGCGGAGAGCGCGCTGCCCTGCTCGCCGACGTCGGTGTCATAGCCCTCCGGCAGCTTCACGATCAGGTCGTGGACGCCGGCGGTCTTGGCGGCGCTGATGATCGCCTCGGGGCTCGGTTCGCGTTCGAAGCGGGAGATGTTCTGCGCCACGGTGCCGGCCAGCAATTCGACATTCTGCGGCAGATAGCCGACATGCTTGCCCAGCGCTTCGGGATTCCATTGATCGAGTGCGGCGCCATCGAGCCGGACATGGCCGCGAACCGGCTGCCAGAGGCCGACGATCAGGCGGGCGAGCGAGGATTTTCCGGAGGCGCTTGGGCCGATGATGCCGAGGCCGTTGCCGGCGCGCAGCACGAAGCTCACGTCCTGGACGATGACCTTCTGGACGCCGGGCGGGGCCGCCGCGACATTCTCCACCGCGAGGCTCGCCTTCGGCGCCTGCAGCGGCAGCACGTCCTTCTGCGCCGGGAACATCGAGAGCAGCCGGTTCAGCCGCTCCCAGCTTTGCCGCGCCGCCTGGAAGCCCTTCCAGTTGGCGATCGCAAGATCGACCGGGGCGAGTGCGCGCGCCGACAGGATTGAACCCGCGATGATGATACCGGCGGAGGCCTGCTGGTTGATGACAAGCCAGGCGCCGACCGCCAGCACCCCTGACTGGATCATCATGCGCAGCGATTTGGACAGCGCGCCAAGCCCGCCCGACACGTCGCTCGACTTGCGATGGCTCGACATATAGCGGCGGTTCGCTTCGGCCCAGCGCGCCGCGATGCGGCCGAGCATGCCCATGGCCGAGATCGCCTCGGCATTGCGGATCGATATTTCCGCGAGCCCGTTGCGGGCGAGCGCCGCCTGCGAGGCATCCATCATCGGCTTCTTGGTCCACACTTCGGTCAGCACCGTCAGCGTGATGAGCAGAATGGCGCCGAACAGGGCCGCCATGCCGATCCAGAAATGGAAGAACACGAAGCAGATCGCGATATAGATCGGCAGCCAGGGCAGGTCGAAAAACGCGATCGGGCCGGAGCCGGACAGGAACGAGCGGACATTGTCGAGGTCGCGCAGCGGCTGCAGGCCGTCGCTGCGGTTGCCGGCGCGCAGCGGGATTTTCACCAGCGTCTCGTAGACCCGTCCGCTCAGCGCCTCGTCGAGACTCGCACCGATCCGCACCATGATGCGCGAGCGGATGATATCGATGATCGCCAGCATGCCGAACAGGAAGGCGGCGATCACGCACAGCCCGATCAGGGTCGGCACCGAGCGGCTGGGCAGCACGCGATCGTAGATTTCCAGCATGAAGATCGAGCCGGTCAGCATCAGCACATTGCTGACGGCCGAGAACGCGCCGCTGGCGATCAGCGCACTGCGGCAGGCGGCGAGCGCCGCTGCGAGTTCGGACTTCGGGCTGCCTGGGGCGGCGGGACGTTGTTGCATGGGTGCTTAGTGTTGGCCTTGTCAGTCCCCGATTCGCCGGGGGGCGCCGGTCACTACCATCATGCCAGTTTTACGGGAAAATGTCGCAGGGGAAGTGGGGCGCTCTCAGCTTCGGGCATTGGCGCCGGCAGCCGGGCCGGGCGTTTTGTTAGACCCCGATAACGCCGCCCGTAAAGATCAGATTATGGTTAGTGAGCTGGGTCGTGTGTGAAATCCCGGTAAGGTCGATCCAGTCGCTCTCGCCTAGAATAATTCGCAGGTAACCGTCCTCGTTCTGGCCGAAAGTGGCTTGTTCGAAGCTGTAACCCTCCACCACGATCAGATCGGCATTCGAATTCTGCTCCCAGCTTCCAAGCGTCATGTCGGTGACGATGTTGCGGCCGGACCCTGGTCCGAACACGAACGTATCGTGACCCGCGCCGCCGGTCAGGATGTCGTCGCCGCTCCACGGGATCAGAACATCGTTGCCCGCGCCACCGGCGATGATGTCGGAAAGGTCGCCGCCGACTAGCGTGCATCTGTTGTCGATAGCCCATGGGCAGCCGGCTTGGTGCATGGCTTATCATATAACGGCGGCGCACCAAACCGTCCGGCAAAAACCCTGCAAGCCCGGAACAGTTCGGAAGACCGTGCGGGGCTCAAACGAACGAGAAGTCGTCCCTGTGAAGCAGTCCGACGCTGACGTCAACAAGGCGGATATTATCCATCTCCGTTAGGTGCAGAATGGTGTCACCGTCGTCAACGGTGGCGGTCGCGATGAGTGTCTCGAAGCTGATATTGAACCCGCGCAATTCGATGACGTCGTCCGTGCCGATTCCGGCAGTGAAATCCGTAATTGTGTCTTGTCCGGAGCCGGGGCTGAATATGAACCTGTCGTTGCCCGTGCCGCCAGTTATGGTGTCGTTTCCGCCCAGGGCAATGATGATGTCATCGCCGCCGCGTCCGTTGAGCACGTCGTTGCCACCGGTGCCGACTAGCATGTCATTGGCGCCCTGGTCACCGTTTAGCGATGTGAAGAATACGAACTGCGCAGTTTCTCCAGCCGCCAAGTCGCCCGCGTTGAAGGTCAGCGTAATCGCTTCGTCCACATAGGCGCCGTTCAAGTCGACCGGGTTGTTGAATGCGGCGGACGCATAGACGTTATAATTCGAGAAGCCGAAATTCGACGCGCGTGCATTGCTATCGAAAGCGATCAGGTTCACCGACACGCCAGAATACTGGCCGTAAGCCTGAGCTATGGCGATATCGCTTGTTTGGTCGGGATTCGCCAGCACGTCGTTGTTGGTGTGATAGGTTCCATATCTCGCAACATCCTGATCCGGATCGAAGCTGCGCATGAAGCGCACGTCGGTCATGATCGATTCCGTTGTGTTCGTCAGGATGATTGTCGTCTTGTAGTAGGTGGCGCTGGGATCGAGGTCGATGATTTGGGTGAAGCTCAACCCCGTGCTGGTTGATCCCAATGTGGTCGCTTGCAGCCTTCCGTTGGCCGAGGTGTCCAACGTCGAGGTTGAAATCTGGGAAGAGATTGAGCGTTCGTCGTTGGCAAAGCTGCTGCCGTTGTGACCAATGACAATCGTGTCGACGGGGGAGCCGGGAAGAGTGAAGTCGCCCGCGGTTGGTGCCGCGCCGGTATCCCAGCCATCGATGTCGACAACGTACGAGATGCCCGCAAAGCCTTGCGGGTGATAGCTCGAGGGCGCTGGGTTCGCTGTCCCCAAGGAGCCGGACGCCGATACGCCGATCTCCATGTAATTGCCCTGCAGGAAGACGTCGCCGCCGACCTGTACGTGATTTGCCGTTCCGACAACAACCGAGACATCCCCGGTCGCCTGCGCGCCGTGCGGATCCGTTATTGTATAGGTAAAGCTGTCGGTGCCGGAGAAGCCTTCGTTTGGTACGTAAACGACTTTGCCGTCCCCGTTAATTTCTACCGTGCCATTCGCCGCTGGCCCGACAGTAGAAACTGAAATCGTATCTCCATCCGGATCGCTGTCATTGGAGGCAACATCGATCACGACCGAATCGCCGGCCATAACGAACGCGCTGTCGCTCACCGCCACCGGTGCGGCATTCTCAATGTCGTCGACGCCATTCACCGTAATCTTGATCTCGCGCGTCGCCGACGCGCCGCTGGAATCGGTGACTTTGACGACAAAGATTTCTTCCGGACTGTCGCCTGTATAAAGTGCCTGCGTCGCTTCCCGCGAATTGTCGAGCGTATAGGTCCACTGGCCGTTCTGGTTGATCGTCAGGGTGCCGTACAGGCCCTGCGCTGTCTCTGAAAACGCCGCTTCACCATAAGCAATCGACCATTCGTGCGTGTCGTTGATGTCGCGGTCGTTGATGCCCAGCGTCCGCGATACGGTATCTTGCTCATCGTCTTCCGTGACCGAGCCGGTGCGGTTCGCGAGAGTGCCGGTGATGGTCGGCGCGTTGTTGGCGCCCGTGACCGCGATGGACAAGGTGCTCGACGTCTGCAGCCCGCCAGAATCCTCGGTGGTGTAAGTGAAGATGTCGAACCCGGTCTCGCCTTCGCCAAGGCCGATCGTGTCGGGATCGAAATTGTTGAGCGTGTAGACATACGAACCGTTCTTGAAGAGGAGAAGCGTTCCGTATGTCCCGGTGACGGCCTTGACGAGGCTGTTGCCGAAATTCTGGGAATTCTCCCCCGCGCCGACTGCGATCAGTTTGATCGGGTCGCCATCGACGTCGCTATCGTTTCCGAGAGCGTTGCCGGTGGCGATCGGATCGCCAATGGTCGGGGCGCCGTTGACGAGGCCCGCTGCCTGCACGCTGCCCGTGTCGGGCTCGGCGGCCGGCGCGTCGTTCACGCCTGTGAGGTTGATCGTGAGCACCGCCGAGGCGGTCGCGCCGAACGGATCGCTGATGGTGTACTGGAACTGGTCGGCGGCTGCCTCGCCCTCGGCGAGCGCGGCGAAGGCGTCGTTCGGCTCGAAGGTGTAAGTGCCGTCCTGCGCGATCGACAATGTCCCGAACGCCCCGGCAATCGTGGCGCCCTCCGGGCCGACCGTCACCGGCTCGCCCTGCAATTGCCCGCCCTCGACGCGCTGGACGCGGACCACAGTGAGGATGCCGCCCTCCGGATCGGTGTCCTGCCCGGGCGTTTCCGGGTTGTTCGGGGTGATGACATTGCCGCCGTCCGAGCCGCCGCCGGAATCGTCGACCGCGATCGGCGGCTGGTTCGGCGTCACGACCACGGTGAAGGGCGGCGGGGGCGGGGGGACGATCGGCGGCGGCAGCGCCGGGTCGAGCGGGGGCTGCAGGACGACGGGCGCCTGAGTGGGATTGCCGCTTGCATTGTTGATGGCTTCGACCAGCGTCGGCTGCTGCTGCGGCGCGTTCAGCGGCTCGCCCGAGCCGCTGCCGCCCGCGGTCTGCGGGTTGGGATCGTTCGGATTGTCGCCGCGGCGCTCGGGCGAATCCTGCTGCGGGACGAACGGATTTTGCTGGTTGTTGTTGAAGATGGTGAAGATCTGCTGGACGATATTGAGTTCTTCCTGCAGCTGCGCCGGGGTCTTCTGCTCCTGTTGCGCCACCACCTGCAACGGTCCGGCCGGCGTCACCAGCCAGCCGATCTGCGAATTGTTCACGGTCGCGATCAGCGCGCCAGTGGTCTTGTTGTAGAGGCTGAAGGAGCCGGTGGTGCCGTCCGGTTCGACCATCACCGAGAAACGGGTCTGTCCGTCGGCTGCGGAAATCTCAACGAGCACTGCCGTGCCGCGGATGCCCATGGTGGCGACCGGCGTCTCGACCCGCATGTCGCCGGTCTTGGCGACCTGTCCGGCGACGAAGCTGAAGGTGCCCTGCACCAGGCTGAGCATCGCCGCATTGCCGGCGCCGCCGTCGGTATAGACGAAGTCGTTCAGGACCATGCGCGCATTGGCGCTGAGGCTGAACGTGGTGCCGTCGGAGAACACGATGGCGACCGACGAGCCGCCCGAGGTCTGCACCACGTCGCCCTTGCGGACGGTATCGCCGGCATTGAGCGTGACGGTGACGCCATTGCGCACGACCGTTGCGGAGCCGGACACCGCTTCGACGCGGCCGATGACCGGCTGAGCAGATGCGGCCTGTCCGCCCGCCTGCGCCAATTGTCCCGGTGCGAGCGGACCGGCCAGGGCCTCGACCACCGCCGGGCTCAGCGTTGCACCCTCGCGCGACATCAGATGCGGGCGTTTGTCGGTCGCGAAATAGTCGGCGATGAAGAATGATTCTCCGTCCTCGCCGACGATTTTCAGGTCGTTCATGCCGACCCGCTGGAACTCGCCATTGAAGAGCAAATGCGCGTCGGGAACTTCGACAAAGTCGTCATAGACGCGAGGGCCCGCACCAAGGCCGGGGCTGTCGAACACTTGCGTGTCTAGCGCGTTCAGGGCCAGCACCGCGTTCAGCATCGTGGCGAATCCCAAAACGGACTTCCCTGCGGCGCCGGAGAGCCGAATTCACAATGCGTGGCGGTATTTTATCCGCGAACGCCCACCTCTTTCCCGGAGCCAAAATGTTAGGGGCGGCCCGGAAGGGGGTCAATAAATCATTAAGAAAGCACGGACAATCCTCAAAAATGTGGTTACTGCGAGGTGTCTAAATACCTAAGTATACGGCACGGAGGAAAATCGGTCGCATGGCGGTCTCCGAAGCGCAGCATTTTCTGCCGTCGCAACTTTCCAAACATCAAACCTTTCGACCAGCCACTGCCGGCCGTCGCGGTGCCGGACCGCGACGCTTCACACCGCCGCCGAATGCCGCGTCAGGCTCGCCGGCAGATAGGCATCGAAGGCGGCGGCGATCAGCCGCGCAAAGCTGCGTCCCGGCTCCAGGATGTGGATGCGACGCCCGTCGATTCGGATCAGACCTGCGTCGGCAAAGGGGGCAAGTGCGGAGAGTTCTTCGCGGAAGTCCTGGTCCCGCGCCAACTGATCGAGATCGATCGAAAAATCGCAGAGCAGACGCTCGATGATCCGTGCGCGTACGATGTCGTCGTCTGAAAGTGCGATGCCTTTTACGGCCGGCAACCTGCCGGCCTGCACCGCCCGGGTGTAGCCTGCGATATCGGCCGCATTCTGCGCATAACCGAATGGCGTTTTCCCGATCGAGGACGCGCCGAACCCGATCAGGGCGCAGGCCCGGTCGGTGGTATAGCCCTGAAAATTCCGGCGCAACGTGCCGCGTTGGGCGGCGATTGCGAGTTCGTCGCGCGGGTCGGCGAAATGGTCGAAGCCGATGGCGCGATAACCGTGACCGGTCAGCACCGTCGCTGCAACGCGCGCCTGCGCCAGCCGTTCCTGATGGCCCGGCAATTGCGCGGCGTCGATCAGCCGCTGGTTTTTCTTCATCCAGGGGACATGCGCATAGCCGAATAGCGCGATCCGTTCGGGTTGCAGCGAGGCGGCAAGATCGGCATTGCGCGCGACACCGGCCGCGGTCTGCCGCGGCAGGCCGTACATCAGATCGAGATTCAGGCCGTGAATGCGGGCCTCCCGGAACATCTGCGCGCTGCGCCGCACGAGATCGAACGGCTGGACCCGCCCGATCGCACTCTGGACCTCCGGCGAAAAGTCCTGTGCGCCAAGGCTGACGCGGTTCACCCCGATGCGCGCAAGCACCGTCGCAAGCGAAGGACTGGCGTGGCGCGGATCGATCTCGATAGCATGTTCGCGCAGCGCCGACAGGTCGAACAAGCCGGCGATGCGCTCCATCACCGTCTGAAGTCCCGCTTCGCCGAGTATGGACGGTGTGCCGCCGCCCCAATGCAGGTGCGACACGCGGCGCGCCTTGAGATGCGATGCGACAAGCCCGATTTCGGCGCTCAGCGTTTTGACATAGCGGTCCACCGGATCGCGCCGGCGCACCGCTTTGGTGTTGCATCCGCAATAGAGGCAAAGTTCCGCGCAGAACGGTACATGCACATAGAGCGACAAAGTGGCGTCGGGAGACAGTCTCGCAACCCAGTCTCCGTAGCGGGCCGCGCCGACCGATCCGTTGAAATTTGGGGCGGTCGGATAGGACGTGTAGCGCGGAACATTGACCGCCGCGAAGCTCGACACCGAAGATGGCCGCTCGCCCTGCATGATGCGTTGCGCCTAGTGCGACATCAGTGTCGGCAGCGTCATGCTCGACAGGATCTGCCGGGTCGCGCCGCCGAGCAGGAATTCGCGCCAGCGCGAATGGCCGTAGCCGCCCATCACCAGAAAATCCGCGCTCCTGTCCGCGACATAGGACAGGATGGCGTTGCCGACATCGATATCGGCCGCTGTGATCCGTTGCAGGGTTACGTTCAGCTTGTGGCGGGCGAGATGCGCCGCCATGTCGGCGCCGACTTCTTCTCCGCCATCCTCTCCATTGTCTTTGACGATGAGGAGTTCGACTGACTTCGCTTGGGCGAGAAGGGGAGCGGCGTCACCGATCGCACGGGCGGCAGTCTTGCTGCCGTCCCAGCAACAAACGATGTGATCGAGCTTCACCGGCTCTTTCTGGATGTAGGGTACGACGATGACCGGCCGCCCGGAATCGAACAGCGCCGACTCCACGAACAGGTCTGTCGCCGTATCGGCATCGGGATCGGGCTGCATCATCACCGACACATCGTAGTGACGCGCGATTTTGCCGAAGCGGCTGGCAGCATCGGCGATCTGCGCCGTGATGATCCGGGTTTCCGAACGAACCCCCTGCTTCTGCGCGGCTGCATCGAAATTGGCCAGCGCATCGCGGGCTTTGGCCTGGGAATCCGCAATGGCCCGGTCGATGATGTCGCCCGAAATACCTCCGCCCATGACGCCGGCGGGAATGATCGGTTCGAGCGCGAATGCCAGTCCGGTAAGGTGTGCGTAGAAATCGCTCGCCAGCGAGATTGCATAATCGCTGGCAGGGTCTGGCGTCCGTCCGGGATTGAGAGCGACGAGAATATCTTTTGGCATGCGGGTTTCCTCACCTGCCAAATCGTATCCGTCGGAAAGCTCATGGCGCGTTGACGCAAGTCAACAGCACAGGTCAACGGTGGGTTTTGTCGGCCTTTTCCGGCAGGTCGTCGTCGTCAAGCACCCGCAATGCGGCGCCTTCGAGGTCATCATATTGTCCGCTGCGCAGCGACCACAGGAATGCGGCGAGCCCGGCGAGGCCGAGCCCAAGCGCCATCGGGACAAGATAGACCAGCACATTCATGTCGGCTGCACCGCGGCTTCTGGAGGTCCCGCGGTGGCCTCGGCCTCGGCTGGCGCTTGAGCGTTCCGGGCGCGCACCCGCAACACATCCCACATCACAGCCCGCACAAAGAACGAAATCGCGACGGCTGCGATCAGCGGGGTTACGAGACCGGCGACCGCGACCGGCACCGCAATGGCGTTGTAGACAAGCGCCAGCCAGAGGTTCTGCCGCATCAGGGCGCGGGCGCGACGGGCGGAACGGATTGTCGAGAGAACAGGCTTCAGGCTGTGTCCGAGAAACACTGCGTCGGCCTGCGCCTGCGACAGGTCGGCGGCGCTGATCGGCGACATCGAAACGCTCGCCGCGGCGAGCGAGGGGGCGTCGTTCAGGCCGTCGCCGACCATCAGCACGCTGCGGCCATCGGTCTTCCAGGCTTCGATTGCCGCGACCTTGTCGGCCGGAGTCAATTCCGCCTGCCACTGCGTGAGGCCGAGCGCACGCGCGACCGGTTCGACCGCTTCCGTGCGGTCGCCGGAGAGAATGCGAATTTCCAGGCCGATCCCTTCAAGCCCGCGCATGGTTTCGGCGGCATCGGGGCGCAGCACCTGATGGACCGCGAAGACGGCGCTGCGGTTGCCATGGCGGAATGCGATCAGAGAGGCGCCGGGATGGCGCGCGCGCAGGGCATCCGGCACCTCGACCGAACAGAAAACAGAACTGCCGAGCCGCGCTTCGATACCGTCGACCATCGCGCGGACACCGCGGCCATATTCCTCGGTGACATTCTCGAGCGGCTGCAACCCTTGCCGGCCGCGTGCGATTGCGCCCGCAAGCGGGTGGCGGCTCGACAATGCGAGCCTTCCGGCGAGCGCCAGTGTTTCCGGATCGACGTCGTCGCCATTGACCACGCGCGGCTCCGGCAGGGTCAGCGTGCCGGTCTTGTCGAACACGACGACATCGGCTTCCGCCAGCCGCTCGATGGCGTCGCCGGCATTGAGAAACACTCCGGAGCGGAACAGCGCGCTCGCGGCAACCACCTGCACGACAGGAATCGCGAGCGCCAGCGCGCAGGGACAGGTGATGATCAGCACCGTGATCGCCACCACCACGGAGGTGTGGACGGACGCGCCTGCGAGCATCCAGCCCGCGAAGGTCAATGCGGCAGTGAGATGAACCACCGGCGCATAGTAGCGCGCAATGCGGTCGCTCAGCCGCACATAGCGCGAGCGCGCATGCACCGCCTTGTCGAGCAGCCGGTCGATCTCGTCGAGAAATGTGTCCTCACCGGCGGCGGTGACGCGGACCGTGAGGGTACCGTCGAGATTGATGCTGCCCGCGTAGACGGCGCGGCCTTCGCGCGCTTTGGCCAGCGCGGTCTCTCCGGTGATGAGGCTTTCGTCGAGATGCGCATGACCGGACAACACGATGCCGTCCGCCGCAACGCGTTCGCCGGCCCGCACCAGAATGCGGTCGCCGGTGCGGAGCGCCGCGGACGGCACCTGGACCAGCTCTCCGTTGTCGCGCAGGCGATAGGCGATCTCCGATTTCATCGCCGCGAGATTTCCGGCCACGGCGCGGGTCTTGCGCCGCATCATCTGGTCAAGCACACGACCGCACAGCAGGAAGAAGATCAGCATGATCGCAGAATCGAAATAGGCATGCGTCGCTGAATGCGCCGTCTCGTAGAGCGACAGCCCGAGCGCGAGCAGAATGCCGAGCGAAATCGGCACGTCCATATTGGTGTGGCGCGCCTTCAACGCGTTCCAGGCGCTGCGGAAGAAGGGCTGTCCGGCATAGGCCGCAGCCGGCAGTGCAATCGCCGCAGACAGCCAGTGGAACAGGTCGCGGGTTTCCGGCGTGATGTCGGTGACGTTGCCGGACCAGACGGAAACCGACAGCAGCATGATGTTCATTGCGGCAAAGCCGGACACTGCAAGACAGCGCAGCAGGGACTTGAATTGCCTGCTCTCCTCTTCCTCGCCGGTCTGCTGCCGGAACGGATTGGCCTGATATCCCATCCGCTCAAGGAGGCGGATGGCGTCGCCCGGATCGAAGCCGCTGTCCTTCCAGGTCAGCGTCAGGCGGCGATTGGTGAAGTTCAGGCGCGCATCGTCGAGGCCGGGCACCGATTTCAGCGAGCGCTCGATCCGGCCGATGCAGCCGCCGCAATGAATGCCGTCGACCACGACCTCCATGCTGGCGACGCCGTCGGGCGTGCGACGCATATAGTGGGAGAAATCAAGCCTGCCGTCGGCGGTCATTTCAGCATCACCCGGCTCTTGGTGCGGTAGACCCGCTCGCCGTCACGTTCGATGTCGAGACTGAGGGTCCACTGGCCTGCCGCGATTTCGGCCGACCCCCGGAAGCTGCCGTCGGCCATGCGCGTCAGCGGCACAGCCTGATCGAGCCGCGCGCTGGCGGGATGGACAAGCCGTGCATCCACGGCGATGCCACGGACCGGCACACCATTGTTGTCCTTTATCTGCACGGTGAGAACCGCATCGCCTGCAGTGTTGCGCGCGATCCGGCCTTCGACCTGCCAGTTCAG
The DNA here is from genome assembly GCF_046289595.1 of Pseudorhodoplanes sp. GTDB lineage: Bacteria > Pseudomonadota > Alphaproteobacteria > Rhizobiales > Xanthobacteraceae > Pseudorhodoplanes. The sequence continues at coordinate 21,038 of NZ_JBKBVB010000028.1, read as the reverse complement.
CGCGGCTTGCGCGGCCGCGGCCGCCTCTTCCTCCTTGTAGGCGAGACCCGCCCGGTAGGCGGATGCGGTTTCGGTCCCGGCGAAGGTCGTGACCGCGGCGCGGATCATGAACGCATTCACCGCTGCAACCACGCCGAAAAACCCCATAAAGCAAATCAGCACGGTCCGGCCGGTGATCTCGCGCGATTTATGCGGTGTGGCCCTGGCATTCATCTGCTGCGCTCCGGTGCACGAAAATAATCCTTGGTCTGCGCCCATTCGCGCGACTCAAGATCGAGAATGTGAAACACGATCGGCGTGGAGGCGGGCGGGGCAAATTCGTAACTGTTGACCAGCACGCGGAACTCGCGCGACTGGTCGGGGCCGACCTCGACGATATTCGCCGAACCGAGGGGCAGGCCCATGATCTCCACGACGGTTGCGGGCACGCCCTGCACGGATACGGCGAAACGGCGGGGCTCCTGCCGCTTGTTCAGGATGCGCATGGTGTAGCCGTTGCGGATCGCGCCGTCGGCCATGCGCACGAAGATCGGGTTGCGGTCGTGGATTACACTTATGTCGAAGGCGTGGCGGGTCAGCAGTGCGTACAGCATGATGGCGCCGACCAGGGCGATGATCGCGGCATACATCACGGTGCGGACACGGATGATTTTCTGAACCGGCGCCTGGCCGTCAAGCCGCCGCTTGAGATTGATTTCGCTGTCGTAGCCGATCAGCCGCTTGGGCCGGCCGATCTTCTCCATGATGTTGTCGCAGGCGTCGATGCACAGGCCGCATTGAATGCATTCGAGCTGCGAGCCGTTGCGTATGTCGATGCCGGTCGGGCAGACATTCACGCATTGCCGGCAGTCGATGCAGTCCCCGGCGGGAAGCCCTTCCAGCTTGAGCTGCTCGCTCTTCTTGACCGAGGCGCGCGGCTCGCCGCGATCATAGCGATAGGTAACGTTCAGCGCATATTCGTCAGTCAGAGCTGCCTGGATGCGCGGCCAGGGGCACATATAGGTGCAGACCTGCTCGCGCATGTGCCCGGCGAGCGTATAGGTCGTGAAGGTCAGGAGTGCGATCCAGCCATAGGCGATCAGCGGCGCCTGTCCGGTGGCGAGGTTCCACACCAGGGTCGGCGCATCCGCAAAATAGAGAACCCAGGCGCCGCCGGTCCACCACGCCACCATCAGCCAGAGAAAATGCTTCACGCCCTTGCGGGCGATGCGCTGCGCGGTCCAGGGGCCTGCATCGGTCTGAATCTGCTGGCGGCGGTCGCCCTCGACGAAGCGCTCGATGGCAAGAAACAGATCGGTCCAGACCGTCTGCGGGCACAGATAGCCGCACCAGACCCTGCCGGCGACGGCGTTCATCAGGAACAGCGTCATCGCCGCGATGATCAGAAGGCCGGTGAAGAAATAGACTTCCTGCGGCCAGATCTCGATGAAGAAGAAATAGAAGCGGCGGCCCGGAAAATCGATCAGAACCGCCTGGTCGGGCGCGCCGGGGCCTCTGTTCCAACGCACGAAGGGCAGGAAATAGTAGATCGCAAGCGTGATAGCGAGCACCGCCCATTTGATGCGTCGGAATGTACCACGCACGCTTTGCGGATAGATTTTGCGGCGTGCTGCATAGAGTGGTCCGTCGAATGTGGGCTCGTCATCGACAGGCGGCTGCTGACCGGTCCCGCCTGGCGCGGGATCGGCCGTTACCGTCTTTCGGTGATCGATGACGACTTCAACCATGGCCCGCTACTTCTCGCCGCCGCCTAGGGTGTGAACATAGACCGTGAGCGACTTGATCGTCGTGTCGTCGAGCCGCGGCGCCCAAGCCGGCATGGCCGCGCCGCGGCCGTTCGAGATGCCTTCGATGAGGGTTTCGCGACTCGGGCCGTAGAGCCAGATCTGATCGGTCAAATCAGGGGCACCGATCTCGCGGTTACCCTTGCCGGCTTCGCCGTGACACGACGCGCAGTTGTCCGCAAAAATTGTCTTTCCACGAGCAAGATCGGTTCCGGCCGCGACCGGCAGCCCGGATAGCGAGCGCGTGAAATCAGCGACAGCGGCAATATCGGCCTGCGAGAGGATCTTGTCACGGCCGAAAGCGGGCATCATACCCTGGCGCGTATTCTCGTCCGAGGACCAACGCACGCCATGCCGAATGGTGTGTTCGATGTCGGCAAGCTTGCCGCCCCACAGCCAGTCGTCGTCGTTGAGGTTTGGATAGCCCCGGGCGCCGCCACCGCCCGCACCATGACAGGGGGCGCAATTGTCAGCAAAGGCCGCGCGTCCCTGCGCACGGGCGAAATCGAGCATCTGCTGATCGCCGAGAATGTCGTCCAGTGAGGATGCGGCGATCTTGTCCGCCATGCCGGCGCGCTGGGCACGCAGCGCCGCGAGATCCTCGGAGACGGCTGAGCGCGAATTCCAGCCAAGGACACCCTGCGTATGGGTGCTGAGCAGCGGCCATGCCGGATAAAGAATCATATAGCCGATAGACCAGACGATCGTGATGTAGAACAGCCATAGCCACCAGCGTGGCAGCGGCGTGTTCAATTCCTTGATGCCGTCCCATTCATGGCCGGTGGTTTCGGTGCCGGTAACGGTGTCGATTTCGCGTTTGGCCATGGCCTTAGTCCTCCCGCAGCGGCATGCGCGCGGCTTCGTCGAATTTTTTCTTGTTCGCGGGCCAGAGCGCGTAGACCAGAACCGCGAGGAACACCGTCACGAAATAGATGAGCCCCCAGGTCTGCGCGAACTCGGCAAGCATCTTGTACGTGTCTGACATGGGGCGCCTCAGCGGATATTGGCTTTGTTGTCGTAGAGTTTGAAATCGACCTGCGTGCCCAGCATCTGCAGGTAGGCGATCAGCGCATCGGCTTCCGTGATCACGCCGGGGTTGCCGTCATAATCGCGCACCTGTGCGTTGGGGTAGCGCTTCTGCAGAGCCTCGGCTTCGGGATGATCGGTGATTGCTTGCGTGCGCAGATCGGCGGCGGCATTGGCGATCATCTCCGGCGTATAGGGCACGCCGAGCGTCGCCTGGACCTTCAGATCGTCGGCGATGTGCCGGAAGTTCAGTTCGGTGCGCGCGAGCCAGGGATAGGCCGGCATTACCGTGCCGGGCACCACGGACCGCGGCGCATTGAGATGATCTCTGTGCCATTCGTCGGAGTATTTGCCGCCGACGCGGGCAAGATCGGGACCGGTGCGCTTCGATCCCCACTGGAACGGCCGGTCGTACATGCTTTCGGCGGCGAGCGAGTAATGCCCGTAGCGTTCGACCTCGTCGCGCAGCGGCCGGATCATCTGCGAATGGCAATTGTAGCAGCCTTCGCGCACATAGATGTTGCGGCCCGCAAGTTCGAGCGGCGTGTAGGGCCGCACGCCGGACACCTTCTCAATCGTGCTCTTGAGATAGAAGAGCGGCACGATCTCGACCAGGCCACCGACCGAGATGACGAGCAGAATGCCGATCAACAGGACGATCGAATTCTTTTCGAAGATGGCGTGTTTCGACCAGAAGGACATGTGTGCTTACTCCGCCGGAACGAGCGCGGCCGAACCGGTCCGCCGGGTTTGCGGCTCTTCCTCGACGGCTCTGACCGTCATCCAGAGATTGAAGGCCATGATCAGCGCGCCGGCGAGGAACAGGATGCCGCCGATGGCGCGAATGACGTAGAACGGATGCATCGCTTCGACCGTCTCGATGAAGGAATATTCGAGGAAGCCGAGGCTGGTGTAAGCACGCCACATCAGGCCCTGCAGGATGCCGGACACCCACATTGCCGAGATGTAGAGCACGATGCCGATGGTCGAGATCCAGAAGTGCCAGTTCACGAGCTTGAGCGAGTACAGCTCCTTGCGGTTCCACAGCCACGGCACCAGGCAATAGATCGCGCCGAAGGAGACATAGCCGACCCAGCCGAGCGCACCGGAATGCACGTGTCCGATGGTCCAGTCCGTGTAATGCGAGAGCGAGTTGACCGCCTTGATCGACATCAGCGGACCTTCGAAGGTCGACATGCCGTAGAAGGCGACCGACACCAACATCATGCGCAGCACCGGATCGGTGCGCAGCTTGTCCCAGGCGCCCGACAGTGTCATCAGTCCGTTGATCATGCCGCCCCATGAGGGCATCCACAGCATGATCGAGAAGGTCATGCCGAGCGTCTGCGCCCAGTCGGGGAGGGCGGTGTAGTGCAGATGATGCGGACCCGCCCAGATGTAGAGAAAGATCAGCGACCAGAAATGGATGATCGAGAGCCGGTAGGAATAGATCGGCCGGTCCGCGCGTTTCGGTATGAAGTAATACATGATGGCGAGGAAGCCGGCGGTGAGGAAGAAGCCGACCGCATTATGGCCGTACCACCATTGCACCATGGCATCCTGCACGCCCGACCAGACGATGTAGGATTTCGGCGAGAAGATCGACACCGGGATCGCGGCATTGTTGCCGAGATGAAGAACCGCGATGGTGACGATGAAGGCCAGGTAGAACCAGTTCGCCACATAGATGTGCGGCTCCTGCCGTCGCATCAGCGTGAACAGGAACACCATCAGATACACGACCCAGACGATGGTGAGCCACAGATCGGCGTACCATTCCGGCTCGGCATATTCCTTGCTCTGGGTGATGCCGAGCAGATAGCCGGTGCCGGCGATCAGAATGAAGAAATTGTAGCCGAGCACCACGATCCAGGGCGCAAGCTCGCCCGCCAGCCGCGCGCGGCAGGTGCGCTGCACCACATAGAAGGAGGTGGCGAGCAGAACGTTGCCGCCGAAGGCAAAGATCACCGCCGAGGTGTGCAGAGGCCGGATGCGGCCGAAAGTGAGCCAGGGCAGGTCGAAATTCAGAACGGGGTATGCAAGCTGAAGCGCCGCCAATACGCCGACGGCAAATCCTGCAATGCCCCAGACCATCGCCGCGATGGTGGCAAACTTGACCGGACCCATATTGTAGTTCGGCTTGCCGTCGATTGTCAGCGGCGGCGGCGCCGCCGGGCGGTTGAAATAGCGCTCGACGATCGCGAACACCGCGGCGGCGCTGCCGGCCGCGAACAGCGAGGCATGGAAGGCGAATTCCGGCGTATGCGCCATCGCCGCGATGAAGAAGGTCACGAATGCCGTGGCGGCGAAAGTGAGCGCAAGCGCACCTTCGCTGAGGCTCATCGTTTTGGGGGAGCCGACCGTCGTCTGTGACATGGAAACCTGCGCTGGAAGGTCGTTATCGTTGCGCAATACGAATGGGGCGTCCTGCCGCGGGCGATGTTGATCGAAGTCAACCGGCCGCGGAAAAAAGCGCGGAGCTGTTGATACAGCGCAAGGCAGTGACCGGTCAGGTCTGCAAAGAATTAAAAATAATCAGGAGGCGCCTATGACCACGCAATCGGTCACCCGGAACTCAGGAATGTTCCACGCGATAGCCGAGGCATGGAGCCGCTATCGCAAACGCAGGGCCGCTGTCGCCGAATTGCGGTCGCTCGGCACATCGGAGCTTGAGCGCGTCGTTCACGATGCCGGCTTGTCCTTCGGCGACGTTCTGGAACTCGCCAGGCAGTCCGGCGATTCGGCGGCTCTGCTGTATCGCCGGCTCGAACAGGCCGGGATCGACATGAAAACGATCGAACCGGCTGTGCTGCGCGACATGCAGCGCTGCTGCTCGTTCTGCGATAGCAAGGCTCAATGCACGCATGAGCTTGACGACGCCCCCAAGACGGCGAGCTGGCCGGCCTATTGTCCGAACCGCATGACCATCGAGGCCCTGGGTTCGGCGAAATGCCATTGACAGTGCGTGCCGCCGCCCCGGCGTTTCTCGCCGGGGCGATTTTGCTTTACGCAGGTTTGCCGGTGCAAAGTGCTCCGGCGCAGAATGCCCAGCGTGGCGCCGCCATTGCGCGCGCGCATTGCGCCAATTGCCATGCCATCGACAAGCTCAGCCCGAGTGCGCTGAAGGATGCGCCGCCGTTCCGCGACCTGCACAAGATGTATCCGGTCGAAAATCTGCAGGAGGCGCTGGCCGAAGGTATCGTGACCGGCCATCCCGGCATGCCGGAATTTCGTTTCGATGCGGCCCAAGTCAACGACTTCATCGTTTTCCTGAATACGCTGCGCTGAGGCGCCGCGCACGGTTGTCAAAAAGCAGCGGCCGCGTAGCCGCTGCTTTTTTATACCGTAATCGTTCCAGAATTCAGATCGGCTCGACCGAAACGACCCGATAGGTATGGGTCGCGTCGGCCTCGCGGACGGACACATACTCACCGATCTCGAATCGCTCCTGCTCGAAGTGGTATCCGGCTTCGTCGTCTTCGTCGCCGCGGATGTCGTAGCGGAACGCCCAGCTGCCGCCCGGCCGGTGCACGAGATGCCCGATGTCGTCGTCTTCGCCGGAACGGAACCGCACCACGCGGCAGGCGTCGCGATGCTCTTTCCAGGTTTTGGCGTCGAAGCGCCGCTCCGCATCCAGCGGAGCGACAATAATGTAGCCGCGGCCCGCACTGCCCGCTGGATGGCCCTTTTCTCTTGCCAATTCGAGCCTGATCTTGCGAAAACTGCGCGGGAGTTGTGATCCCAAAGTCATGACCGCTCCCTTGGCGTCGTGTCAGGAATCGAGATTGATTAGCGCCTGACGGTTGCGCAGGATCATGCGGCGCGAAGTCGCAAGCTCGATCGCCGACGTCTGTTGAAACTGCGTCAGCGTGCGCGACACCGTCTCGATCGTCAAGCCGAGATAGTCGGCGATATCCTGGCGCGACATCGGCAGTTCAACCGCTTCTCCGGCCAGCTTGTTCGAAATGTCGATTAGGAACGAGGCGACACGCTCCTGCGCGGTCTTGACCAGCAGCATTGCATGCCGGCGCGCCTGTTCCAGCTCGGAAGCGGTATGCGCCCACAGCCGGTTCGACACATCGGCGTCTTTCGCCGCCGTCGCGAGTAGAGTGGATCGGCGGACAACCGCGATCGCCGATGCTGTCACCGCCTCGGCCGAAGAAGCATGGTGAGAGCCAAGCTCGATGCCGAACACGTCTCCGGGGAAATAAAACCCCTCGATCTGACGCCGGCCATCCTGAAGAATTTTGTACACTCGGACCGTGCCGGACAGAACCTTGTAAACGTAGTCGGCCGGTTCGTTCTCGCCGAAAATTTCCACGTCCTTGGCGAAGGACATCCGCGCGCCGGTCAATTCAACCGACCCGAAAAGCGTCTGCGCCTGGTCGGGCGCATAATGGCAGGCTGGAGCGCGATTGAGCTTTTGCGACGGCATAGCTGCTTGGATGTGCATGGCGAGCTCCTCTTTCATTATGGTTTCTTTGGTAAGGTCCGCCGACGCTTGCGAAAATTCGGATATTTCACCTAAGGGATATCCCGGAGGTGCGTCGCCTGCGGCGCGTCGCTACAGGCAACTGTCTGAAATAGATAGGAAATTCTGCGGAATGGCGGCCGACAGGTCTTACCGCTGGCTGGTATATGGGGGCGCTATCGCGCTTCTTGCCGGTTTTTTGGCGATGCGGGCCCTGCTGCTTCCCGAGCTGTCGAACGGTTCGGTCTATCTGTTCCTCGTGCCGGCCGTGCTGGTGATCAGTGCTTTGGCCGGGCCATTGCCCGGATGCGTCGCCACCTGTCTTGTTGTTGCTGTCGAGGTCGGCTTGTCCAGGGAAGGTCCTTCGCGGACCGGTATTGCCGATGCGGCCGCGTTTCTTGCCATCGGGTTTGGCCTCGCTTGGCTTGGCGGGCGAATCCAGCGTGCGCGGGAGGCGGTGGAGGCAACCAATCTCGATCTGGTCGCGCGCGAGGCGCACCTCAAGTCGATCCTGGACACCATTCCGGACGCGATGATCGTGATCGATCCCAAGGGAATCATCCAGTCATTCAGCGCCGCCGCAGAGCGGCTGTTCGGCTACAAGTCTGCCGACGTTCTAGGCAAGAATGTGAGTATGCTGATGCCCTCGCCCTATCGCGAAGGGCACGACGGTTATATCGAGCGCTATCTAAGAACAGGCGAACGCCGGATCATCGGCGTCGGCCGGGTCGTGGTCGGGGAACGAAGGGACGGTTCGACATTCCCGATGGAGCTTGCGGTCGGCGAGATGAAGTCGAACGACAAGCTGTTTTTCACCGGCTTTATCCGCGACCTCACCGAGAGACAGAGGACCGAGACCCGGCTCCAGGAGTTGCAGGCAGAGCTCGTGCATATCTCGCGCCTGACTGCGATGGGCGAAATGGCGTCGACGCTGGCGCATGAGTTGAACCAACCGCTCTCGGCGATCTCAAATTATCTCAAGGGCGCGCGGCGCGTCCTCGACAGCAAGACCGACAATGCGACCGCGCTTGCCGCGGAGGCGCTCGACAAGGCGAGCGAACAATCGCTGCGCGCAGGCCAGATCATTTCGCGGCTTCGTACGTTTGTGGCCCGCGGCGAATCCGAACGCAAGGCGGAAAGCCTCTCCAAGCTGCTGGAGGAAGCCAGCGCGCTGGCGCTGGTCGGCGCCAAGGACCAGGGCGTCAAGGTGCGCTTCGATCTCGATACCGGAAACGATACCGTATTCGCCGACAAGGTGCAGGTGCAGCAGGTGGTGCTCAACCTGATCCGCAACGCGATCGAGGCAATGTCGGAAAGCCCGAAACGGGAATTGGTCATTTCATCGACCGCCGATGACGGGCGTATGGTGCGCGTCAGCGTATCGGACACTGGCAGCGGGCTTGCGCCGGAGATATTGCCGCAGTTGTTTCAGCCCTTCATAACGACCAAGAAGCATGGCATGGGGGTCGGACTGTCGATTTCGAAAACCATCATTGAGGCGCATGGCGGCCGGCTTTGGGCGCAACCCAATCCCGGCGGCGGCACCGTCTTTCATCTGACGCTCAAGCTCGCGGGCCATGGGGAGATGCGCGATGCCTGAAACCGATTTCGTTCATGTCATCGATGACGACGAAGCAGTCCGCGATTCGCTCTCGTTTCTTCTGCGAACCGCCAATCTCAATGTTGTCAGCTATCCGTCGGCAACTCAGTTTCTCGAGCAACCGGTGCGCGAAATCGCGGGCTGCGTTATCACGGACGTGCGGATGCCCGACATGAGCGGGCTTGATCTCTTGCGACGGCTGCGTGCCATGTCGAGCGCTATTCCGGTGATCGTGATGACGGGACACGGCGACATCCAGCTTGCGGTTGAGGCGATGAAGGCTGGCGCTGTCGATTTCCTCGAAAAGCCGTTCGACGACGAGCGCGTGATACAGGCGGTGCGCTCCGCGCTGGAGGCGCGGCGCGCCGAGAGCGAGCGGCTCGGTCAGCGCCACGAAATCGAGGAGCGGCTGGACAGCCTGTCGCAGAGGGAGCGTCAGGTCTTGGACGGTCTCGTGGCCGGATTGCCAAATAAGATCATAGCCCATGACCTTGGCATCAGCCCGCGCACCGTTGAGGTTTACCGTGCCAACGTCATGACGAAGATGCAGGCAGGCAGCCTCTCGGAACTCATCCGGATGGTGTTGCTGGTTCAGCCCGCGTGAGTGCCGGCGCGGCGTGAGTTGATCCTGATCAAGGCCTGCTCCCCAGAACAGTCCAGTTTTTGCCAATGAATCAGGAATTGCCGCCGCTAAGACCCTGCCCCCGTTGCAGGATTACCATGCAGGCCGATCGCTCCGACGCGATGGCCGGCTACGATACCTTTACCTGCCTGAGGTGCGATCTTGTCCTGACCTACCGGCGTCCGCCGGTGACGGCCGGTACCCGTAAGGCGCAGCGGGAACTGCCCTGACCGCACACGGCGCAAGTTGGCAAAGGCGCGAAAATCGCCCCTCCTTGAGTCCCGCGACCGCTCCCGATATGAGGATGCCAGCGCATCATGTGCAGGCCCGAGGAGTTCCTTTGACGGACAGGCGGTTACTGGTCGGCATCAGCGGCGCGTCCGGGGCAATCTTCGGTGTGCGTCTGCTGCAACTGCTGAGGGAGGCCGGCGTCGAGACGCATCTGATTGTTTCGCGCGCCGCACGCATGACGCTCTCCTATGAAACCGACCTGTCGATCGATGAGGTCGAAGCGCTGGCCACTGTGACCTATCCCGAGCAGGATCTCGGCGCCGCCTGTTCCAGCGGATCGTTCAGGACCCTCGGCATGATCGTGGCGCCTTGCTCGGTCAAGACCATGGCCGAAATCGCAAGCGGCGCGACCAGCAATCTGGTATCGCGCGCCGCCGATGTCTGTCTCAAGGAGCGGCGCCGTCTCGTTTTGATGCTACGCGAAACGCCGCTGCATCTCGGTCATATCCGCAGCATGGCGGCGGTGACTGAGGCTGGCGCGATCGTCTATCCGCCGGTGCCTGCTTTCTACGCGCGTCCGCAATCCGTCGGAGAGATGATCGATCATACGCTCGGGCGCGCGCTCGATCTTTTCGACATCGATCTGGGGACCGTGCGCCGCTGGACCGGCAAGACAGCCAAGGCGCCCAAGACCTCCAAGACGCCCGAATCCGTCGATTGAGTTTGCGCCATGGCCGCGCTGGAGACCGACAATCCGTTCTGGCGGTTTTCGTTGCGGGTCTATGCCGAGCCGGGGGTTGCGGAGGAATGCCTCGCCGCCCAGGATAACCTCGGCGTTGATGTCAATGTGCTGCTATTCGCTGCGTGGCTCGGGACGGAACGCGGCATCGCCCTCGATCGCACCGGGCTTGCCCGGGTCGAGGCGGCGGTCGCGGGCTGGGCAGACGACATCGTCACGCCGTTGCGCGCAGTCCGGCGCAGGCTGAAGCAGATGCCCGAGATCGAAGAGCCGCAGGTCCAGGCGCTGCGCAAGCGCATCGCGCAGATTGAGCTGTCCGCCGAGCAGATCGAACAGGCGTTGTTGTATCGACTTTCGGATGAATTCGGATGCGCATCAGGCTCTGTAGCGGCCACAGGCAAAAATGTGGCCGTCGTCGTTGCGGCGCGCAGCGCGGATCCGGCTCAGTTTCAGTTTTGCGCGCTGCTGGCCGCATGCGGCGCGGCGCCCGCAACCGATTGACGGCGCCGTTTGCGGCCTGCGCCGCGCGGCTCAGTCCAGCGGCGTCGGCGTGTCGCCGGCCCAGGCCGCAGCGATCAGCGCGCGCACGGCGCCGCGCTCAATCGGCCGCGGATTCCAGTACGGGTTTTGAACTGCGAGATCGGCAGCGCGATCGATGCCGGATTCGGGCATGCCGAGCGATTTCAGGCTTTGCGGGCTGCCGAGCCGCGATGCCAGATTGACCAAGGCCGATGTGCCGTCCTCTCCGCCGAGCGCGCGGGCGATCGCGGCATCGGCTTCGGGTGCGGCCTTGGCGTTATACGCCATGGCATAGGGCAGGATCACCGTGTGCGTATCGGCATGCGGCAGATCGAATGCGCCGCCGATCACATGGCAGAGCTTGTGGTGCAGCGCCATGCCGACCGATCCGAGACACACGCCGCACAGCCAGGCGCCATAGAGCGCATCGGCGCGCGCCTCCCTGTTGTGCGGATCGGCTATGATCGCAGGCAAGGCGCGGCCCAATGCGCCGATCGCCTGCTCCGCCATCAGCGAGATCACAGGATTGCGGTCCTCCGCATACAGCGCCTCAACGGCATGGGCGATGGCGTTGGTGCCGGATGTCACGGTCAGGCGCGGCGGCAGCGTGAGCGTGAAATCGACATCGTAGATCACGACTTCCGGCAGCACTTTCAGCGTTCGCTGCGTCACCTTCACGCCGTCCTTGGTCTCGCCGATGATCGGGGTCACTTCCGAGCCGGCATAAGTGGTCGGCACCGCGAATTGCATCAGGTCGGTGCGCAATGCGATGGCTTTGCCAAGGCCGGTCGACGATCCGCCGCCGAAGGAGACGGTGCAGTCGGCGCGGCATTCCCGAACCTTTTGCAGCGCACGCTCGGTCACATCGGCCGGCGTATGCATCGCAGCCCCCGCGAAGGTGCCGGCGCAAAGCGGCCCGAGCGTCCCGGCGATCCGCGCAAGATCGTCCGCCTGTTCCGGCGTGCTGAGCAGCAGGGCCCGGCTGCAGCCCGCACGTTCGATCTCGCCTTTCAACCGTGAGATGGTGCCGCTGCCGAAAATCACGCGGGAGGGGAGAGAGTTGTAAACGAACGGCTGCATGACCTACCCGAGGTTTGGTTCTGACAAGGCTCTGTCTACCAACTCGCAAGCCTTATCGGAAAGCTCTGTTGAGCCGGCTCTCGGCAAATTTTGCGTTTCGCAACCATATCCGAATCCTTAAGCATTCCACGTCCAGCATTTGCCGAATGTTGACGCATTACCGCTACGACCGACCAATGGGTTGTTAGCCAAGGCGCTCTCCCGGGGGCGCACGGGAACTTTGGGCATGACTGCTGCGACTTTCAGCAAGCCGGTCGCCGGCGAAGCGAGCCGTACGCGGGCGGTGGCGGCGGCCTCGATTGGCAATGCGCTCGAGTGGTTCGATTTCGTCATCTACGGCTTTTTCGCCGCGACCTTGGCGAAGCTGTTTTTCCCGACCGGGAACGAGACCGTGTCCCTGCTCCTGGCCTTTGCCACATTCGGGGTGACCTTTTTAATGCGGCCGCTCGGTGCGATCGTGATTGGCAACTATGCGGATCGTCATGGACGCAAGGCGGCTTTCACACTCACCATTGTCCTGATGATGGTCGGAACCGCTATCATCGCCGTTGCGCCGACTTATGCCGCTGTCGGGATATTCGCGCCGCTTCTGATCGTCGCCGCGCGCATGATCCAGGGCTTTTCGGCGGGCGGCGAATTCGGCAGCGCCACCGCGTTTCTGGCGGAGCAGAATCCGGCCCGGCGCGGCTTCTTCGCAAGCTGGCAATTTGCAAGCCAGGGCATCACCACGGTGCTTGCCACCGGTGTTGGCGTCACCCTGACATCGACATTGACGGCTGCGCAGATGGAAAGCTGGGGCTGGCGCCTCCCCTTCATCTTCGGCCTCCTGATCGGTCCGGTCGCCTATTACATTCGCCGCCACGTCGACGAGACGATGGAATTTCAGCGCATGCAGGTCAGCCGGTCGCCGCTGCGCGAAGCACTGTCCGACAGCAAGACGCGAATGCTTGTTTCGTTCGGCGCGGTCGTGCTCTGCACCGTTGCGATGTACACGGTGCTGTTCATGCCGACTTATGCGACGCGGCAGCTCGGCCTTACGGCGTCGGGCGGATTTCTTGGCGGGCTGCTGACCGGCGTGATCCAGGTCTTGCTGATTCCGGTCTTTGGCGCGTTGTCGGATCGCACCGGCCGGCTGCCGATCGCTTTCGTTGCGGCGGCGATCATGCTGGTGCTGGTCTATCCGCTATTCTCATGGCTTGCAGCCGACCCCACCTTGCAGACGCTTCTGATCGTGCAGGGCATCATCGGTGTACTGATGGCCGCGTATATGGGGCCGTTGGCTGCAATGATGTCGGAGCTGTTTCCGGCGCGAATGCGCACGACCGGGCTGTCAATCAGTTACGCTTTTGGCGTTGCAATCTTTGGCGGCTTTGCACCGTTTATCAACGCCTGGTTGATCGAGATGACTGGCACCAAGCTTGCCCCAGCATTTTACCTCATGCTTGCAGCGTTTATCAGTCTCTCCGCGCTTGCGGCAGCCCGGCGCCTCGGCAGCCGCTAGCCCTGCATCGCCACTCGACAAGCGACTGTTGTCGGAACCGTGGCGTGCGGCTGCGTGGTTGATTGAGCATGAGCTTCGCGGCCAGCTTGCCGCAGCGCCCTCGATGTCGCGCTGCGATCGCGGCACGCCATAAAGCGAGATTTTACCTCTCGTAAAGGGCTGTTCCTTAACAAATTGCCGGAATAATGCGGGCATTCAAGCTGGGCAACCGACCTGACCGGACACCTCGCTGATGAGGCTCGCAAAAGCCATATCTCGCTTTGCTGAACGGCTGAACGGTTCGGTCCCCGATCCGGTTCTGCATTTCGAACTGGTGCGCGCTCTGTATGGCGCGACCAGCACGGCAAAGCCGCTTTTTATTGCGACCGCGGCTGCGACGGCTGTGACTGCGGTCGCCGCTCTGCTCAGCAGCGATCTTGCCTTTGCATTGATCGCCGTACTGTTCCTACTGACCGGCATCGCCCGCAGCGTTGCGGCGAGTTTGTATCACCGCGTCGAGCACGACCCTTTTGACAATGCCGACCTGCGGCGTTGGGAAATGATCGCGCTGGCCGGCGCCTGGTCGTTCTCCGGCCTGGTCGGCGTTGCCGGCGCGTATGCTGTGTCCAATCACCCCGGTACCGATGTCGAGATACTCATCAGCTGTTGCGTTATCGGCTACGTCGCCGGCGTATCATCGCGCAATGCCAGTCGTCCGCTCGTCACGATCGGCCAGGTCAGCTTCACCTGCCTGCCGTTCACGGTTGCGTTGCTGCTTCGGGGCGATGTCGCTCATCTTGTTCTCGCGATATTCATCGGCACTCTTTATGTCGGTACGATCGTCATCTGTCGCAGTGTGTTCGAGAATCTCGTCTCGCGCCATCAGGCCTTCCGTCGTATTGAGACGCTGGCGCAGCGCGACGTCCTAACCGGGCTATGGAACCGTGCAGCCTTCCTTAGTCTGCTTGAAGCCAAATTTGCATCTCCGGCAAGAGACGAGGTGGGCCTGATCGCCATCGATCTCGACCGCTTCAAGGACATCAACGATACGCTCGGCCATCCCATCGGCGACGCCGTATTAAAGGAGGCGGCCGAACGGATCCGCTCGGCGCTGTGTCCGGGCGATGAAGTGTCGCGGGTCGGCGGCGACGAATTTCTGGTCATGCTCGCAGGACCGCGAGCCAAAGATATGGGTGCGGTCTCCCGCAGCATCCTTGCGAAATTCTCCGATCCCTTTGCGATCGAGATGACGCGGAGCATTTGCGGAGCCAGTATCGGATGTGCGATCGCCGGGCGCGAATGCAGCATGGATGCGCTGCTCCGCAACGCCGATCTTGCGCTTTACGAGGCCAAGCGGCGCGGCCGTAGCCAGGTCGTGGAATTTACTGTCGAGTTGTCTCTCGAATACGAAAGCCGCGTGGCGCTGGAGCACGATCTTCAGCGCGCGCTGGGGCGGGGAGAACTCGACATCGTGTATCAGCCGATCGTCGACCCGCGATCCGGCCGCGCAATCTGCTGTGAGGCGCTGCTGCGCTGGAACCATCCCGAGCTCGGTTCGATTGCACCCGACGTTTTCATTCCGATCGCGGAGACCACAGGGCTCATTGTGCCGATCGGCTCCTGGGTGCTGACCAAAGCCTGCACAGAGGCGACGCATTGGAGCGCCGATATCAAACTCTCAGTGAATCTCTCGGCCGTGCAGTTTCGCCACGGCCGCGAGATTGTGCGCCGTGTCAGGGCCGCGCTTGCCGAATCGGGGTTGCCGCCGAGCCGGCTCGATCTCGAAATCACCGAGTCTGTGCTGTTCGAGGACAACGCTGCGACCCTTGGCATTCTCGAAGAGCTGCGCAGTATGAAGATTGGCATCTCGCTCGACGACTTCGGGACCGGGTTCGCCTCGCTCGGTTATCTGAACGATTTTCCGTTTTCCAAGATCAAGATCGACCGCAAATTTTCGCAGAAAGTCTCCGAATCCTCGCGCACATCGGCAATCGTCGCCGGTACGGCGCAGATCGCGCGGGACTTGCGCATGGAGTGCATTGCCGAGGGTGTGGAATCAGAGGTGCAGCTGGAAAGGCTGCGCAGCTACGGGATCAATGCAATCCAAGGATACTTGTTCAGCAAGCCGCTGCCGGCTCACAAGCTGCGCAAGCTGATCCAGGAACCGATTTTCCCGGCATCCTACAAGGTTGCGGCGCGGGCGACCGGTAAAGTGGCGACGCGCCGCAAATTGGCCCTCTAATTCAGAGGCTTGATGCGTCTTCTAGAGTCTTTTCGCTTTTCTTCGAATCGCGAAAAGACTCTAAGTTGTTGCGTTGGCGCGTTTTCTTCACGCGAACCGGTGCCCACTTCGCTCGAAAACGCAATAAACGCGGACACCAGCCGCCTCGACCGAAAGGCTTCACCGAAAAGCGCCCGATCAATTGGCGTTCAGCAGCCGCTCCAGCACTGCCATGCGCATGAATTTCGATAGGCGCACCTGCTCGAAATACATCGCATTCGGAAGCCCGTCGCAGGACGGATCGATTTCGTCGAAGCGCGGCAGCGGATGGTAGAGCAGGGCCTTGGAACCGAGCCGCTCGATCTTCTCCGCCGTTACAGCAAAGTGCTTCGGCGTGAAATGGGGCGAGACATAGCCCGATGCCGGCGGCTCCCCGATCGCTGACATGTCGTAGGGCGCCATCATCACCGCGTCGCATTCGGCCAGCGCCGTGTCGATATCGGCGACGATACGCAGCCGGATCTGATGTTCGGAAAGCGCCGCGGCCACATCGTCCGGCACCTGGTAATGCGGCGGGGGGCAGAACACGACCTCGCGCGGTCCCTCGAAGCGCAGCAACTGGATCAGTGACCGGACCACCCGGCCGCGCGGATCGCCGCCGAAGGCGATGCTCTTGCCGCGCAATGTCCCAAGGCCGCGCCGCATCGCGTGAATGTCGATCAGCGCCTGGCTTGGATGCTCGTTCCATCCATCGCCCGCATTGATCACCGGCACAATCGATGTGGCGGCCATCCGCGCCGCCGCCGAGCATTCATGATGCCGGACGACGATGGCGTCGGCGAGGCGCGACACCACTGCCGCACAATCCTCAATGGATTCGCCGATGCTGGAATTGGTGCGCGAGGCCGACATGTCCTCCATACCGATGCAATGCGCGCCGAGCGCGACCGCGGCAGATTCGAAACCAAGCCTTGTGCGTGTGCTGGACTGGAAGAAGAGGAGCGCGACGGTGCGCCCGATCAATTGCTGGCGCGGCGCATGGCCGGATTCGAAGTCGTCCGCCGCCTGGCAGAATTCGTCGACGTCGTCGAGCGTAAGGTCGCGGGCGCTGAGAAGATGCCGGAGCTGGCCCGAGCGAGTTCGTTCACGCCGGCCCTGGACGAGAGCCGGCGACGCAACAGATAGATACGCCATTGGTACGAGCCTCACCGCATTTGAGGTAAGGATTTGTTAAACGATCTTTTGCGCCAAGTAAATTTCCCGCGCCGAAATGCGGCTTTGCGCGGATGGTACCGCCTGCTTCAGGCAGACCTTCTTTAACTGGATGGATTTTTCAACAAATGCATAGAGTTAAAGCGTGTCTCCGATGGCATAGACGACTGCTTACACGGCGTCTGCGGTTAACCAAAGATTTAAACTTTAACGCCGCAGGCGTTGGTACGCTCATCTTTGTGCAGTGCGGTTCGCGTTGCAGCAGTACGGGGCGGTAAAAAGATAACGCCCCCGCGAACCAGCCATCGCAAATCAACCGCGCTGTTCTGGCTTGACAGTCTGGCGCACCTCGAAGCCTTCGAACTTCGGGTGCGACAAATAGAGCGAGCCGGTGCTCTCGTTGCCGGCGCGCGCATGCGCCTTGCGAAAGGCCTCCGAGCGGGTCCAGTCCTCGAAGGCTTCGCGATCGCGCCAGACCGTGTGGGAGGCATAAAGCGTGTGATCCTCTGCTTCCGGTCCCCGAACAAGATGAAACTCGACAAAGCCGGGGACGTCGCCGAGATGGGTGTCCCGGGTGAGCCAGACTTTCTCGAAGTCCTGTTCCGAACCCTTTTTGACTTGAAAGCGATTCATAGCGATGAACATGCCTCGGGCTCCTCATCCTGCTGCGAATGTCACATTCGCCTCTTTCACGTACCAGTCGAGCATCTGTTCGCCGTTCCAGTGCAGGACACCGTCGAACTTTGCGATGTGCTCGTAGATGCGCTCCAGCGGACCGATGCGAAAGGGCTGGCCGCTGATATAGGGATGAATGGCGATTGCCATGAATTTCGCACGATGCCGGCTCTCAGCGTAGAGCCGCTCGAAACTCTCGACGGCGCGCTTGTAGAGGTGGTCGCTTTCGTGGTGCTGCACCAGCATCATCGGGATGTCGTTCAGTTCGACAGTGTAGGGCAGGGTAACGAGCGGACCCTTCGCGGTGCGGATCACCGTCGGTTCATCGTCATAGACCCAGTCGCCGATATAACGGATGCCGGCTTCGGCCAGGTTCTCCGGCGTATCCAGCGTCTGCGTCAGTCCCGGGCCGAGCCAGCCGACCGGACGTTTGCCGGTGAATTTTTCGATGATGTCGCAGGACCGGAAGATCATGGCGCGCTGGTCCTCGACCTTGTGGATCGGCCCTTGGTCGTAGGCATGGCCCATGAACTCCCAGCCGAGATCTTTGCATTCCTGTGCGACGCGGACATAATCCTCGCAGACCCGCGCGTTGATCGAGACGGTCGGGCGGATGCCGAGCCGCTTGTAAAGGTCAAAGAAGCGCCACACCCCGACCCGCATGCCGTATTCGTGCCAGCTCCAGTTAGGCACGTCCGGCAGCATCGGCAGGCCGGTCGGGGCCGGCAGCACCTGCCGCGCCATCGGCCGGGCGATATCCCAGACCTCCAGATTCACGATGGTCCAGACCACCATGCGGGCGCCGCCGGGCAGTTTCAGCGGCGGGCGGTCGACGATGGCGGAGTAATCGGCGCGTTGACTTGGGATCATGCTTTCCGTCATTGAGCTTCGTTCCGGGCGGCGCATCCTAATGCGGCATTCTCTGTCTTGGAATCGCGAATGGGAGAGAGTTCCGCCGACCCACCGTTGCAAAAAGGTCGCGAGGCAAGCATGAAAATCCCGCTGACTGGAGGCTGCCAGTGCGGCGCGCTGCGCTACGAAATCCACGCCGAGCCGCTGTCGGTCTATGTCTGCCACTGCACGGAATGCCAGCGGCAGTCGGCCTCGGCTTTCAGCATGTCGGTGATGGTGCCGCGTTCTGCCCTGGATTACATCAAGGGCACGCCGCGGCGATGGGAACGCGTCGCCGATAGCGGACGCATCATTGCCGGCGACATGTGCGAGACCTGCGGGGTGCGCCCGGTCAATCATCCGCTGGCCAACGACAAGGTGTCGATCCTTAAGCCCGGCACGCTCGACGATACCAGTTGGCTGCATCCGGTTGGCCACATTTGGACCAGAAGCGCGCAACCCTGGGTGCCTCTTCCCGATGACGCCGTGATCCATGAGGGCCATCCGGCGGACATGAACGCGCTGATTGCAGCGTGGAGCGCGTATCGGGAGACGATGCGCGCGGGTTGATGCTTCGCCCTGTTCCTGACCAACCGGTGGGGGGGGAAGGCTCGGCGCGCGTTGCACGAAGGTGGATGCGCGATGCGCACAAAACACATGCTGCGATGCCATATTTTTTGTTATTGCAATGCAACATTGATGTGTTAGTCGTTGCATTATGATGTTTTTCCAGATTTACGGCTTCTTCCGGCTGACCCCGCCATAGCTGCGGCTGCTCGCCCGAATTCCCGCACGCAGCTCCATATCCCTTGCTGTCGTCGTTGCTTGTGAAACTCCCGCGCCCGGCGCGAGGAGACCGAAAGGCTTTTTCGTCAATGATCGTATCTCATCTGCGGAGCGAATGGGCTCCCAACGTGACCCGTGAACTGCTTGCGGGAACGGTGGTCGCGCTGGCGCTGATCCCCGAAGCGGTCGCGTTCTCGATTATCGCCGGCGTCGACCCCAAGGTCGGTCTCTACGCGTCCTTCTGCATCGCTGTCGTCACCGCCTTTGCCGGCGCGCGGCCTGCGATGATTTCGGCTGCGACCGGCGCGATGGCGCTTTTGATGGTCACGCTCGTCAAGGAACACGGCGTCGCCTATCTGTTTGCCGCCACCATCCTGACCGGAATCTTGCAAATCCTCGCCAGCGTCTTGCGGCTCGGCGACCTGATGCGCTTCGTATCGCGTTCGGTGATCACCGGCTTCGTCAATGCGCTGGCGATCCTGATCTTTCTTGCGCAGATGCCGGAGCTGATCGGCCAGGGCATGACGGTCTATGCGCTGACCGCCGCCGGTCTTGCGATCATCTACCTGTTTCCGTATCTGACCAAGGCGGTGCCGTCGCCGCTGGTCTGCATCGTGATCCTGACCGCGCTCTCGATGTATTTCGGCTTCGGCGTCAGGACCGTAGGGGACATGGGCGCGCTGCCGGGCGAATTGCCCTGGGTCGCGCTGCCGCAGGTGCCGCTGACCCTCGAGACGCTGCAGATCATCCTGCCTTACTCACTGACGCTGGCCATGGTGGGTCTGCTGGAAAGCCTGATGACGGCTTCGATCGTCGACGAAATGACCGACACGACGTCGAACAAGAATCGCGAATGCGCAGGCCAGGGCGCCGCCAATGTGGTGTCGGGCTTTTTCGGCGGCATGGCCGGCTGTGCCATGATCGGACAATCCGTCATCAACGTTACGTCCGGGGGCAGGGGACGATTGTCCACGCTCTGGTCGGGCGTGTTCCTGCTGTTCCTGATCGTGGCGCTCGGCCCCTATGTGGCGCAGATCCCGATGGCGGCACTGGTTGCCGTCATGCTCATGGTCTCGATCAGCACTTTCCAGTGGCGCTCCTTCCGTGACCTGCTGCTGCATCCCAAAAGTTCCAGCATCGTCATGCTGGGGACGGTTATTGTTGTGGTGCTGACTCATGACCTCGCCAAGGGCGTCGTATTCGGGGTCTTGCTCAGTGGCGTGTTCTTTGCCCACAAGGTGACGCGCTTCTTCAGCGTGGAGTCGGTGCGCGACGACGCGCGGGGCGTGCGCACCTATCGCGTCACCGGACAGATTTTCTTCGCCACCGCCGAAGCTTTCCATGCTGCTTTCGATTTCCGTGAGGAAAATCTGAAAGGCGTGGTAATCGACCTGACCGCCTCACATTTCTGGGACATCACCAGCATCAACGCGCTCGACCGGGTGATGCTGAAATTCCGGCATCACGCTATTCCGGTGGAAATCATCGGGATCAACGAGGCCACTGCGACGCTGATCGAGCGGCTGGCGATCCATGACAAGCCGGGTGCGTCGCTGGCGCGGCCCGGACACTGACTGGCGGGGCTAGGTTCTGTACCCATAAAGGGGATTCCCGAAGCGGGTGTAAAGTGATTCAACCTCCTGACGGAGGAGATCATGGCCCGTTTCGATCTCAGTGATGCGGAGTGGCGGATCATCGCGC
>NZ_JBKBVB010000027.1:21827-41405 GCF_046289595.1 Pseudorhodoplanes sp. | reverse complement strand
CCCGCCCTTCAACGGCATGAAGGGCATGTGGGTGCCCGACATCATCGGCAATCTGCGGCTCGATCGCGACTGGGGCGCGGCGCAGATCAAGGGCGCGCTGCATCGCGTGGGCGCGGCCTATTATTCATCGGGCCCCGCTTGCGCCGTTCCCAACACAACGGCCTGCGGCCACCCCGCCGATGCCTGGGGCTGGGCGGTCGGCGCCGGACTGACCCTGAAAATGCCCTGGAATTCCACGGACACAGTGTCGGCCGTCGTCGCCTACGCGCAGGGCGCATCCCGCTACGCTGCCTTCGCGCAAGCCAACAATGCGCTTCAGCATAACGGCGGCCTGGCGCTCGGTCCGTTCACCGATGCGGTATTCGCGCAAGGCGATCTGCTGCTGACCCGCGCCTTCAGCGCGACCATGGCCTTCGAGCATTACTGGACGGCGATGCTGCGCACCTCGGTGGTGTTTGGTTATCTCGACATCGGCTACAGCGATGCCGCAAAAGCGCAGCTTGCCCGACTTGGCGTACGTTGCGCGCTCGGCGGCTCGGCGACGACCGCATTCAATGTGCGCAACTGCGATCCGGACTGGTCGGCCTGGCGTCTGGCGTCGCGCACGCTCTGGACGCCGGTCGAAAATCTCGATGTCGGTCTGGAGGTCGGCTATTCGCGGATCGATACCGCTTTTCAAGGCGCGGGCGACATTCCCGCAGCCGCCGGCAATCCGAACGGCACCGGGCTTGCGCCGGGCCTCTATGCCATCCGGGATCAGGGCGTGTGGAGCGCGACCTTCCGCGTGCAGCGCAGCTTCTGGCCGTGAGCGCGTGCTGAACCGCGTCGATGCGCTGGTGCGGCGCAACGGTAACAGCGACGCGGGTTGTTGCGTGAATTGATCGGATGCCGGCTGTTTGCGACGGGAACTTCTCGTCAGAATGCGCGTTCAGGAGCGCCCGTTCTGAAGCTCTCGGCACCGGAGCCTGTCATGACCACGCTTGCCAGCAATTCAGCCGCATTCCGTTACCACCGCGTCCCGCCGATGTTCGTCGTCTTGCTGGCGCTTTTCGTATCGGGTTGCGGCATCAACAACATTCCGACACTGGACGAGCAGGCCAAGGCCAAATGGTCCGACGTGCAGAACAATTATCAGCGGCGCGCCGACCTTATTCCGAACCTGGTCGAGACCGTGAAGGGATATGCCAAGCAGGAGAAGGAGGTGCTGGAAGCGGTGATCAATGCCCGCGCCCGCGCCACGCAAATTCAGGTCAATGCCGATACCGTGACCGATCCCGATACCTTCCGCAAATTCCAGGAGGCGCAGGCGCAGTTATCCGGCGCACTTGGCCGGCTGATCGCGACCGTTGAGAATTATCCCGATCTCAAATCGAACCAGAACTTCCTCGCGCTGCAATCGCAGCTCGAAGGCACCGAAAACCGCATCGCGATCGCCCGGCGCGACTATATCGAGGCGGTGCGCGCCTATAACACCGAACTGCGCACCTGGCCCGGCATCATCTGGGCGAATACGGTCTATCGCAGCCACAAGCCGATGGAGACCTTCACGGCGACCGCGGATTCGCAGAAGCCGCCGAATGTGAAGTTCTGACGGCGTCCGTACAATGCGGCTCCGCGCTCTTGTCGTTGTGCTCGCGTTTGCCGTCTTCGCACCGGCGGCGCTTGCGCAAGCGCTGACCTTTCCGGAGCTGACCGGCCGGGTCGTCGACGAGGCCGGAATCCTCGATGCCAGCACGCGCGAACAACTGGAGAAGCTGTCGGCCGACCTCGAAGCGAAAACCACGGACCAACTGGTCGTGGTTACGCTCAAATCGCTGCACGGCACCTCGATCGAGGATTACGGCTATCAGCTCGGCCGCAAGTGGCAGATCGGTCAGAAGGGCAAGAACAACGGCGTTCTTCTGATCGTGGCGCCGAACGAAAAGCGCGTGCGCATTGAGGTCGGCTACGGGCTTGAGCCGACGCTCACCGATGCGATCGCGAGCGTGATCATTCAGGACTCGATCCTGCCGCGCTTTCGCGCCGGCGATTTCGCCGGCGGCGTGCGGCGCGGTGCCGAAGACATCGCCCAGGTCATCGCGGGCGATGCCGCGGAAATCCGGGAGCGCGCCGCGCAACGTCGGCAGGCTGGGGGACTGAGCCCGAGCGAGCTGATGATCGTTGCCTTCTGGATCATTGTCGCCCTCATGATCATCGCCAATGTGATGGCCGACATGCGCAGGCGAGGGCGGCCACTGCAGCGCGGCAATGTTCGCCGCACGCGCGACTGGACCGACTACAATCCCGTCGTCATCGGCGGCGGCCGTTCATCCGGCAGCGATTGGGGCGGTGGCTGGAGCGGCGGCGGGGGAGGGGGCGGCTTCTCCGGCGGCGGCGGATCGTTCGGCGGCGGCGGATCGTCGGGGAGCTGGTGATGCTGATCGCGCAAGCCGACAAGGACCGCATTTCAGCCGCCATCGCTGCGGCCGAGCAGACGACTTCCGGCGAAATTTTCTGTGTGATTGCGCGGCAATGCGGCGATTATCGCACCGTGCCGCTGGTCTGGGCAGCAGCGCTCGCGCTGCTCCTGCCACTGCCGCTGATCGCGTTGACGGCGCTGCCGGCGAGCTGGATCTATATTGCGCAGCTTGCGTTGTTCGTGGTGGCCGCGCTGATCCTCTCGATCCCGGCGATCCGCTTTCATATCGTGCCGCGACGGCGCATGCATCAACAGGCGCACGCCGAGGCGGTGCGGCAGTTCCTGGCGCACGGTCTGCACAAGACCGACAACCGCACCGGCGTGCTGATCTTCGCGTCGGAGGCCGAGCATTATGCCGAAGTGATCGCGGACGAGGGCATCGTCGCCAAGGTGCCGCAGCAGGTCTGGGACGAAGCGCTGGCGGCCCTGATCGCGGGGATCGCGCAGCGCCGCGCCGCCGACGGGTTCGTCGCGGCGATCGAGCGCTGCGGCGCGGTGCTGGCGCAGCACTTTCCGCCGGGCGCGCTCAACCGCAACGAATTGCCCGACAAGCTGATCGAGATTTGAGAACGAGCATGCCCGAGGGCTCGGACAATTCTGCTCGCTCCGTTTCAAGCGCAGCCTCGCCTGTCAGCGGCGTCGGAACATCGTTCCACTTCGACGGTGACGTGACTCAACCCCGGCAAGTTCGCGAGCTTGGATTTGTACACTTGCGGAGGTTCCGGAGTGTCGACGACGATTGAAACGATGGCGGCGTGATGACCCGGCCCGACTTGCCAGAGATGCAGGTCGCTAATGCGATCGCTTCCGGTCTCCAGGCGCTCCTTGATCCGCAACTGCAATTCCCTGTCCGGCACGGTGTCCAGCAATGTCGCGGCCGATGAACGAATGAGTCCGTACGACCACCTGGCAATGACAATCGCGCCGACAATGCCGATGATCGGGTCCAGCCACACCCATCCGAAATATCGGCCGGCCAACAGAGCGACGATGGCCAATACGGACGTCAGCGCGTCGGCGACGACGTGAAGATAGGCCGCACGCAAATTCAGGTCTTTGCCGTGATGGCTGTGTCCAAGGTCGTGACCATGGTTGTGTCCGCGGTCATGGTCATGGCCTTGGTGTGAGTGATGACGTCCGTGATGGTAATGGTCGTCATCTTCGAACAGAAGCCACGCGCAGACGAGATTCACTACAAGCCCGACGACCGCAACAAGCGTTGCTTCGCCGAACTGAATTGGGATTGGCGAATAGAGCCGTATTGCGGATTCCCACGCGATCAGGACCGCTATCAATCCCAGGATGATGGCGCTTGCGAACGCAGCGAGGTCGCCCACTTTTCCGGTCCCAAACGTGAAACGGGTGTCATGCGCATGCGTCCGCGCGAAGCGATAGGCGAATGCGGCAATGCCAATTGCCGCGGCGTGCGTCGCCATGTGCCATCCGTCTGCCAGGAGCGCCATGGATCCGAAGACGGTTCCCGCGACGATCTCGGCAATCATCATCGTTGCGGTGATGCCGACGACCATCCAGGTGCGCCGTTCGTACAGACCATGACGCTTCCCAAGGAAAACGTGCCGGTGGCTCCATTTTTCGAGGGAGTGCGTATGCATGATGGGTCCTTAGCCTCACAAAGCCGCTTATTCTTGGAGTACGATAGATTTGCGGCTTCCGCCAGTCGGCGCTTGCGCGGGAACGAAGAAGCCTAATACCCCACCGCTGCCGCGCCCCGTGTCCGCGTGTCGGCCGCACCGGCAAATCCATCCTTCGTGATCAGGATCGAGTTCGCCGAGGTGTTCGGCACCCGTGTTGCGAATTTGTGGCCGCGCGCTTCCAGTCCCTTCAGCACATCTTCCGGATAGGTCTTCTCTGCGAACACTTCGTCCGGCAGCCATTGATGATGAATGCGCGGCGCGGCCACTGCATCCGCCACGTCCATGCCGTGATCCAGCACATTGAGGACAATCTGCAGCACGGTGGTAATGATGCGGCTGCCGCCGGGCGAGCCGGTGACCAGATAGGGCTTGCCGTTCTTCGTCACGATGGTCGGCGTCATCGACGACAGCGGGCGCTTGCGCGGGGCGGGTGCATTGGCGGTTGCGCCGACCAGACCGAACGCATTCGGCACGCCGGGCTTGGCGGCGAAGTCGTCCAGCTCGTTGTTAAGGAGAACGCCCGTTCCTTCCGCGATCAGCCCGTTGCCGTAACTCAGATTGAGCGTGTAGGTGTTCGCCACCGCATTGCCAAAGCGGTCCACCACGGAGAAATGCGTGGTGTTGTCGCCTTCGGCCGCGACCGGGTCGCCGTTGCGGATGTCGGAGGAGGGCGTCGCGCGCTGCCCGATATTTTTGCTGACGATCCGCGCGTAACGCTTCGACGTCAGTCCGCGCACCGGCACCCGCACGAAATCGGGGTCGCCGAGATAGACCGCACGATCCGCATAGGCGCGGCGCATCGCCTCGATCATCAGATGCGCGGTTTCGACGCTCGACGGTCCGGTTTTCTTCAGGTCGTAGGGCTCGAGAATATTCAGCATCTGGATCAGATGGGTGCCGCCGGACGAGGGCGGCGGCATCGAGACGATGCCATAGCCGCGATACGTCCCGGTGACCGGCTTGCGCTCCTTCACCTGATAGTTTTTCAAATCGTCCGCGGTCATCACGCCGCCGGCCTCGCGTACCGCGGCTGCAATCTT
This sequence comes from Pseudorhodoplanes sp., assembly GCF_046289595.1. Lineage (GTDB taxonomy): Bacteria > Pseudomonadota > Alphaproteobacteria > Rhizobiales > Xanthobacteraceae > Pseudorhodoplanes. The sequence goes on along the minus strand of NZ_JBKBVB010000027.1, from coordinate 36,252 downwards.
TTCCGCGGTCTCTCCTTCGTAGAAGCCGTGCGGCCCTTTCTGCGCGATCGTCTCCAGTGTGTTGGCGAGATCGGTCTGGATGAGCCGGTCGCCCTCGCCATAGGACGAGCCGTCCGGCTTCAGCATCACCTTCACCGATGACGGCCAGCGTTCGAACAGCGGCTTGGCCGCCATCAGGGTGTCGGCGAGGTCGCCGGTGACGATGAAGCCGTCGCGGGCGAGCCTGATCGCGGGCGTGAGCAATTGCGCCAGCGTGAACTTGCCCGAGCCGTATTTGCGATGCGCCAGCGCGAGGCCCGCCACTGTGCCCGGCACCCCGACGCCGAGCCCCGAGCGGAGCGATTTCTGCGGATCGGCATTGCCGGCATCGTCGAGGAACGAGTCCTTGTCGATCCTGCCCGGCGCCATCTCGCGATAATCGATGGCGATGTTCCTTCTCGTCTTGGCCAGGTGGATCACCATGAAGCCGCCGCCGCCGATATTGCCGGCGCGGGGATAGGTCACGGCGAGCGCGAAGCCGGTTGCGACCGCAGCGTCGACCGCATTGCCGCCGGCTTTCAGGATATCGACCCCGATCTGCGCGGCCATTGCCTCCTGTGCCACCACCATGCCGTTCTTCGCGGTCACGGCCTGCGCGCGCGGCGCTTCCGACAATGGCTTGTCGTGGACCGGGCCTTCCTGCGCCAGCGCGGGGAAGGCGAGGAGCGCGAGCAGGAGAGAAACGACGCGGATCATCTTCGACTGTCTATCTACCCGCTCATTCCCGCGAAAGCGGGAATCCAGCAAGTCTGGGCCCCGCTTTTGCGGGGACGAGCGGAAACTGGTACGCGCGCCCCGATGTAGCGACGTTACCGCGCCATCGCGTGATAGACGCTGTTCGGCCGCATGTCGGTCGCGGTCGCGACCCGGTTCGACATGTTGTAGAAGCCGGCAATTGCGGCAATATCCCAGATGTCCCGGTCGGAAAAGCCGGCGCGCCGCAGGCCTTCGCGATCCTCCTCCTCGACGGCCCAGGGCTCGATTGTCAGCTTCACCGCAAAATCCAGCATGGCGCGCTGGCGCTTTGTCAGCCGCGCCGCCCGATAATTCATCACCATCAGCTCGCCAAGCGCCGGATCGCCGGAGATCTGGCGCACCGCCGCGCCATGCGCCACCAGGCAATAATAGCAGCGGTTCTGCGATGACACCGCGACCGCGATCATCTCACGTTCGAGCTTGCTCAGGCCCGACGGACCGAGCATCAGATCATTATACATCGCCGCGAAGGCTTCGAGCTTCTTCATGTCGAAGGCATAGGCCTTCAGCACATTCGGAATGAATCCGAGTTTCTCCATGCATTTGTCGAAATAGGCCTGCATGGATTCGTTGAGCGCGGGCTCCGGCAGCGACAACGCGACGAAGGCGATGTCGTCGTCCGCGGCGGAAGGCGGCGGAGCCGGCTTGACGGGCACGGGCACGGGCTTCGGCGCGGCAGCTTCTCGGCCACCGGTCTTGGGTGCGGTCTTGGGTGCCGTCTTGGGTGCCGTCTTGAGTGCCGTCTTGGGATTGTCATCGCGCGATGCTTTCCTGACCGCGGCGTCCGCGGCCGATGTGCCCAGCCGCGCCCCACTGGACTTTCTCCGTGTTCCTGCAACGCTCATTGCGTCCTCCGCTTTCTCAAGAGCCTATCGTCCGGTCCGACCGGGCGAAAAGCAGATTGCATGCTGCGGCGCAGCACTCACGTTTCCGCCATCGCCCAAGCCGGACCTCGACGACGCGCGTCGAGTAGACGAAACTTCCCGACCTAGGAGAGGCCGTCATGAATATCCAGAATCTTCCTGCGGCAGCGGGCGATCGTGTCATTGGTCAACTGGTGGACGGAGCCGCGGCGGTGCTGCGCGGACGGGGCGCCGGCGTGCCGGACGGCTTCGCGGCGCATCTGTTTGCGGGGGCGTCCGCCGAGGATCTGGCAGTCTATTCGACCGAAGAGATCGCGCGCTTTATTGAACAAGCCTATGCGTTTCTCGCCGAGCGCCGGCCGGGCGCGCCGAAAATCCGCATCTATGCCCCGGAAGGCGAGGAAGGCAGCGGCCGGAACGGCCCGATTTCCGTGCTCGAGATCGTCAACGACGACATGCCGTTTCTGGTCGATTCGGTGCTCGGCGAACTCACCGCGCGTCATGCGCAGGTGCGGCTCGTGGTGCATCCGATCTTTTCTGTGATGCGCGATGACGAAGGCCGCCTCGAAGCGGTATCGGCGGACGATTCGCGCGACGGCGATATGCGCCGCGAGAGCTTCATTCATGTCCATATCGACCGCGTCGAGGATGTCGCCACAACGAATACGCTGATCCTCGGGATTGAGCAGGCGCTGTCGGATGTGGCGGTTGCAGTGCAGGACTGGCGCAGCATGCTGGCCCGGGTCGGCGAGCTGATCGCGGATATGAAGGCCAGGCCGTCTCCGGTGCCGGAATCGGTTCTCAACGAATCGATCGAGTTTCTGGAGTGGCTCGCCGCGGATAATTTCACCTTCCTCGGAATTCGCGAATATCGCGTGTCCGGCGGCGGCGAGCCGGTTGCGATACCGGAATCGGGTCTCGGCGTGTTGCGGCGCGCCGATGCACAGGAACTGAAGGGCCGCGCCGGTCAGGAGCCTATCGCCCGCGGCCTGCAGGCGTTCTACAACGAAAAGACCGCGCTGATGATCACCAAGGCGAGTCTGCGCTCGCGGGTGCATCGCCGGGTGTTCATGGACATGGTGATCGTCAAGCGCTTCGATGCGCACGGCGCGGTTACCGGCGAATTCCGCATCGTCGGGCTGTTCACCTCCACCGCCTATACCCGCTCGACGCGCTCGATCCCCTTTCTGCGCAAGAAGGTCGAGGCCCTTCTGAAACGCGCGCGGTTTTCTCCGGCAGGCCATTCCGGCAAGGCGCTGGTCAACGCACTCGAGACCTATCCGCGCGACGACCTGTTCCGTATCGACGACGAGCTCCTGTTCCAGTTCGCGATGCTGATCCTGCAGCTCGACGAGCGGCCCCGCGTGCGCGTGCTGGCGCGCCGCGACCGCTTCGACCGCTTCATGTCGGTATTGGTTTATCTGCCGCGCGCCCGCTCCTCCAACGACGTGGTGGAAGCGGTCGGCGAGATGCTGGCGCAGCGTTACAAGGGTCATGTCAGCGGGCTCAGCCTGTTCTTCCCCGAAGGGCCGATGATGCGCGCGCATTACATCATCGCGCGCTCGGCCCAGCAGCTCGAGGAGCCGGATCGCGCAACCCTCGAAAGCGGCGTCTCCGCCATCGTGCGCACCTGGGCCGACGCCCTTTCGGAACAGCTCGAAAAAACCCATGAGCCGGTGCGCGCGCGCCAGTTATTCGAGCGTTACCGCCGCGCCTTCAGCGCCAGCTTCCGCGACCGTTATTCGCCGGACGTGGCGCTCGACAACATTCGCACCATCGAGGCGCTGTCGGCGGAGCGCCCGCTCAGTGTCGATTTCCATGCGCGGCCGGGTCAAGGCGACGATCGCGTCGGCCTGAAAGTGTGGAGCTATGGCGGCGCGATCCCGCTCTCCAGCCGGGTGCCGATGCTGGAGAATATGGGATTCCGGGTGGTCGACGAACGCACCTACGAAATCCGTCCGGCAACGGCCGACGGCGCCCATGTCTGGATGCATGACATGTCGCTGGAAAGCGCCGACGGCGCGCCGGTCGATATCGCCGCGCTGGAACACGCTCTCGAAGCGTGCTTCCTGATGGTGATGCGCGGCATTGCCGAGAATGACGGCTATAACGCGCTGGTCCTGAAAGCGGGCCTGCAATGGCGCGACATCGTGCTGATCCGCGCCATATCGCGCTTCTTGCGGCAGGTGCGGCTGCCCTTCTCGCAGGACTATATGTGGGCGACGCTGCGCGCGCATTGCAAAATCGCGGCGCAGATCGTCGCCCTGTTTCATGCCCGTTTCGACCCGCGTCACGACGACGTCAAGGCGCGCGCAGAACGCGAAGCGGACATCTCCGCCGCGATCGAGGCGGCGCTGGAAAACGTGCCCTCGCTCGACGAGGATCGCATCCTGCGTCATTTCGTGAATGCGGTGCAGTCGGCACTGCGCACCAATTTCTACCAGATCGGCGCCGACGGCCAGCCCAAGGCGCAGATCGCGATCAAGTACGAAAGCGGCAAGCTGACGACGCTGCCGGCGCCGCGGCCGCTTTACGAAATCTTCGTCTATTCGCCGCGGGTCGAGGGCGTGCATCTGCGCTTTGGCAAGGTGGCGCGCGGCGGCATCCGCTGGTCCGACCGGCCGCAGGATTTCCGCACCGAGATTCTCGGGCTTGTGAAAGCCCAGCAGGTCAAGAATGCGGTGATCGTGCCGGTCGGCGCCAAGGGCGGCTTCGTCCCGAAGCATCTGCCCGTCGGCGGCACCCGCGAGGCGATCGCGGCCGAGGGGATCGCGGCCTACAAGCTGTTCATCGGCTCGCTGCTTGATGTCACCGACAATCTGTCGGCCGACGGCGCGGTGGTGCCGCCGGAGAACGTCGTGCGCCATGATGCCGACGATCCGTATCTCGTGGTCGCTGCCGACAAGGGCACCGCGACCTTCTCCGACACCGCGAACGAAATCTCCACGTCGCGCAAGTTCTGGCTGGGCGATGCCTTCGCCTCCGGCGGTTCGGCCGGCTACGACCACAAGAAAATGGGCATCACCGCGCGCGGCGCCTGGGAAGCGGTGAAGCGGCATTTCCGCGAGATGGACGTCGATATCGGGACGACGCCGTTCACCGTTATCGGCGTGGGCGATATGTCCGGCGATGTGTTCGGCAACGGCATGCTGCGCGAGACCACGATCAAGCTGGTCGCCGCCTTCGACCACCGCGACATTTTCATCGATCCCGATCCCGATCCGGCCAAGAGCTTCGCCGAGCGCAAGCGGCTGTTCGAACTGCCGCGCTCGAGCTGGCAGGATTACGACAAGGCGCTGATCTCGAAGGGCGGCGGCGTGTTCCCGCGAAGCCTGAAGGAAATCCAGCTTTCCCCGGAGATGAAGTCGCTGCTCAACCTGACCGCCGACAAGGCGACGCCGCAGCAATTGATGAGCGCGATCCTGAAATGCGAGGCCGACCTTCTGTTCTTCGGCGGCATCGGCACCTATGTCCGCGCCGCGACCGAGACCGACGAACAGGTCGGCGACCGCGCCAATGACGCAATCCGCATCTGCGGCGCCGATCTCAATTGCAAGGTGATCGGCGAGGGCGCCAATCTCGGCATGACCCAGCGCGGCCGGATCGAGGCGGCCCAGAAGGGCGTGCGGCTCAATACCGACGCGATCGACAATTCCGCCGGCGTCAACACGTCCGACCTTGAGGTCAATATCAAGATCGCGCTGGGCGGCCCGGTGCGCTCGGGCGCGCTCAAGCTCGACGACCGCAACGCGCTCCTGTTCGAGATGACCGACGAGGTGGCGGCGCTGGTGTTGCGCAACAATTATCTGCAGACGCTTGCGATCTCGCTCGCCGAACGCAACGGCCTCGAAGATCTCGCCTCGCGCCAGCGCCTGATGCAAACGCTGGAAGGACGCGGCCTGCTCGATCGCGGCGTGGAGTTTCTGCCCGACGATGCCGAACTCGCCGAGCGGCGCCGCCGCGGCCAGGCGCTGACCAGGCCCGAGCTTGCGGTGCTCCTGGCTTACGCCAAGCTCACGCTGTTCGCGGACCTCGTCGAAACCTCGGTGCCGGACGATCCCTATCTCGGCAAGGAGCTGACGCGCTATTTCCCGGCCGAACTGTCGCGGCTCTATCCGGACGAGCTCGAACATCACCGGCTGCGCCGCGAGATCATCGCCACGCATCTCACCAATTCCATCATCAATCGTGGCGGGCCGTCGCTGATCGCGCGCATGACCGACGAGACCGGCGCCTCTGCCGACCGCATCGCGCGCGCCTTCGCTGCCGTGCGCGACAGCTACGGTATGGTCGAGCTGAATGCGCAGATCGACGCGCTCGACAACAAGGTGGCCGGCGCCTTGCAGCTCGATCTCTATGCGGCGGTAAAGCGCCTCTTGATCGACCGCATGGTGTGGTTCATCCGCAATGTCGATCTCGACCAGGGGCTGATGGCGGTCGTCGAGCATTACGGCACCGGCATCGAGCAGGTGGCGCAGGCGCTCGACGCCGCGCTGACCGACGAGGCCGCCGTTGCGCGCAACGCCCGCGCCGCCGAACTGATGAAATCCGGCGTGCCGGAAAAGCTGGCAATGCGGATCGCGAGCCTGCCGGCGCTGACGGTGGCGCCCGACATCGTGCTGGTCGCGGACAAGACCGGGCGCGAGGTGCCCGATGTTGCGCGCACCTTCCTCGCCGTGGTGCGCTATTTCCGGCTGGAGCGGATCGCCAACGACGCCCGCGAAATTTCGGCGGCCGATTACTTCGACCGGCTCGCGCTCGACCGTGCGCGCGACCATCTCGCCGGCGCGGCGCGCCGTCTGACGGCGGATGTGTTGAAAGGCGGCGCGGGATTCGAGGCGATGGACGCCTGGGTCAAGCCGCGCCATGCCGAGGTCGAGCGCATCCGCACCGCCATGCACGAGATCGCCGATACCGGGCTGACGATCTCCAAGCTGTCGGTGGCCGCGAGCCTGCTGGGCGACTTGGCAGGGCGGTGAGGGTAAGGAGTCTATTTCAGATATCGAAAGCTTGAAATTTCCTTGGATATCCAATATTCTTTCTACAGAAATAATTCTCAGTTTGATGTCGTGAGGAGCGGGGCATGCAGCTCAATCTTGCCAGCGCACCGGCACCGGGCCGTGAAGCGCAGGTGGTCACAAAAGCGGCTATACGGGCGGCCGACCGTCTTGCCCTCAAGAGCAATGTGTTCTGCAAAGTGATTGGCTTGTCCGAGCCGACCATCTCGCGCATGCGCAGGGGCCGGTACGTGATCGACCCGAACCATAAATCGTTCGAACTGGCGCTTCTGTTTGTGCGGCTGTACCGCTCGCTGGATGCTGTGGTCGGCGGCGACGACACCGTGGCTGCGGACTGGCTTACCAACAACAACACGGCGCTCAACGGCAAGCCGATCGATCTCATTCAAAGCATCAGCGGTCTCGTCAGTGTCATCACCTATCTCGACAGCCGCCGAGCTGTCGTCTAGCGCTCGTTACGCAGCCGGAAAATGTTGGCGCGTGGTCGAAGCGCAGCATCGCGTCTCGACCATGAAGCTGACGGACACCATCGCCGATCAGGAACTGCTTGAGCAATTGCTCGACAGCACCAAGCCGCCGGTGCCGCCTGAGTGCCGGCATTTGCATTATCTGCTGTATACGCCGTTCCGCTACGGTCCGTATCCGCAAGGATCGCGCTTCCGGCGCGCCGGTCCGAGCAAGGGCGTTTTCTATGCAGCCGAAAGTCCTCAGACCGCGATTGCGGAAACCTGTTTCCACCGGCTGCTGTTCTTTCACGAATCGCCGGATACGACATGGCCAGGTGACGCCGGCGAGTACACGGCCTTTGCATGCGAATACGCCGCTGGCCGCACCATCGATCTGACGCGCGATCCTTTCGACGATCGCAAAGCGGTCTGGATGCATCCGGTCGACTTCGAACCGTGCCAGCAGCTATCCGATATGGCGCGCGCCGAACAAATCGACGCGATACTGTACGCCTCGGTCCGCGACCCGTCGCACCGGAAAAACGTGGCCATCATGACCTGCCGCGCCTTTGTGTCGGCGGAACCGACAGCGCGCCAGACATGGCGGATTCTTGTCGGCAGCAACGGCGCGCGCGCCATCTGCAAGTTGCCAAAAATGGCGCTCGATTTCGACCGTAGCGCTTTTGCGTCCGATCCAAGAATCGCGGCGATGCGCTGGGACCGTTAGCTCACGCGCCGCAGGACAGGCTCAATGCCGGAAATGCCGCGTGCCGGTGAACACCATGGCAATGCCGGCGTCGTCGGCAGCCTTGATCACCTCGTCGTCGCGCATCGAGCCGCCGGGCTGGATCACCGCGGTTGCGCCGGCCTCGATCGCCACCAGCAATCCATCTGCGAACGGGAAGAACGCATCCGACGCCACCACCGAGCCCTTGGTCAAAGGCTCTGTGAGCCCCAGCTCCTTCGCCGCGTCCTGCGCCTTGCGCGCCGCGATCCGCGCCGAATCGATCCGGCTCATCTGGCCTGCGCCGATGCCGACGGTTGCGCCATCCTTGGCATAGACGATGGTGTTGGACTTGACGTGCTTGGCCACCCGGAACGCAAACACCAGATCGCGCATCTCGGCGTCGGTCGGCTTGCGCTTCGTCACCGGGGTCAGCGTCATGTCGCCTGCGACCGCATTGTCGCGGCTCTGCACCAGCAGGCCGCCTGCGACGGACTTCACGAGCAGGCCCGGTGCGCGCGGGTCGGGCAGACCGCCCGCGAGCAGGAGTCTCAGGTTTTTCTTGGCGCCGACCAGCGCGATGGCTTCCTCGGTCGCGTCGGGAGCGACAATCACCTCGGTGAAGATTTCCGTGATGATGCGTGCGGCTTGCGCATCGAGCGTGCGGTTCAGCGCCACGATGCCGCCAAACGCCGACGTCGAATCGCAGGCCAGCGCCTTGCGATAGGCTTCTTCCAGTGAGGCGCCTTCCGCCACGCCGCACGGATTGGCGTGTTTGACGATGACGCAGGCCGCACTGCGCGCGGGATCGAATTCGGCGACGCATTCATAGGCCGCGTCGGTGTCGTTGATGTTGTTGTAGGAGAGCTGCTTGCCCTGCACCTGCCTTGCCGTCGCAACGCCGTAGCGCCGTTCGGGGCTCCTGTAGAACGCCGCGCTTTGGTGCGGATTCTCGCCGTAGCGCAGCGCTTCCGCGAGCCGGCCGCCGAAGGCGCGATAGGCGGGGGCAGCATCGCCCAGTTGCTCCGCGAACCAGTTCGAGATGGCGGCATCATACGTGGCGGTGCGGGCATAGGCCTTGGCCGCAAGCCGGCGGCGGAAATCGAGCGAGGTGCCGCCCGCCTTCAGCGCCTCAATCAGGGCTGCATAATCCTCCGTGTCCACGATCACCGCGACGTCATCGTGGTTCTTGGCCGCGGCCCGGATCATCGCCGGTCCGCCGATGTCGATATTCTCGATGCAGTCTTCGAAGCCCGCGCCCTTCGCCACGGTCTCCTCGAATGGATAGAGATTGACCACCAGCAGATCGATCGGCCTGATGCCGTGCGCGGCCATCGCGCTTGTGTGCTCGGCATTATCGCGGATCGCCAACAGGCCGCCATGCACCTTGGGGTGCAATGTCTTGACCCGCCCGTCCATCATCTCGGGAAAGCCGGTGAGCTGCGAGACATCGATCACCGCGATTCCGGCATTCGCGATCGCCTTGGCGGTGCCGCCGGTCGAGACGATTTCGACGCCGGCTGCGTTTAGCGCGCGCGCCAGGTCGATCAGGCCGGTCTTGTCGGAAACCGAAATCAGCGCGCGTTCGATGCGGCGCGGGGAGGTGGGCATTGTCATGGGCTGTGCTCAATGTCTCCGTGCATTCCCGCGCAAGCGGGAACCCAGCAGCGGCTCGTTCAGTGTCTGATGCTCCTGGGTTCCCGCTTTCGCGGGGACGAGCGGAGGATAGATCAGGGCGGGGTCAATCCTACAACGGCAATTCCGGCTCGTCGTTTGCTTTGCGGCGGGCAGTCTCGCCGCGATTTTTCGGCGCGGGCTGACGCGGCGTGTGGCTGAAGGTCCAGTGCACCCGCGGCACCTGCCGGGCATGGCCGTAGATCACGAGCTGCACGGTGCGGCGCGGACCATCCGAGCCGCCGAGATAGACGCTCTCTTCCAGCTCCACCTTGTCTTCGTGGGCATCGAAGCTCCAGACATCCTTGTTCGGCAGCACCAGCATGGCGCCGTGGCCGTCCTGGCGGCGGCTCGCCTTGACCGACGGATGCAGGTGAAAGCGCACCGCGAATTCGTCGAGCGCGCCGAGCGGCAGCATCTCGCCATGGGTCGGCATGAACACGTCCTCGCCCTCCAGCTTGCGGCCGCCCGGCGTCAGCATGATCGCGCGCTGATGGATGATGCCGAACCGCGCATAGCCGTCGTGCGAGGCGCGCAGGATGATCGAGTCTTCGTGCTCGTTGCGGGCGAGCGAAACCCGCGACGGGCCGTCGATGATCGGCACGCCGATCAGTTCGCGGAACGCTCCCTCCTCGCGAAAGCGGCAGGACGAGGCATTGTTGAACGTCACCGTTGAATGCGCCGGCGTCGCCCGCGCCACCTGCCGCCAGCTCTCCTTGTTGATCGCAGGCACCCCGCAATTGACCACGAGCCGCTGCCCGGACACGCAGAGTTCGAAGGCAAGGCATCCGGCATGGGCCTCCTGGCTCACCGCCGTGGGCGGCGGCGCGCCGGTGTCCATCAGCACCAGCATATTGTCGATGCGCAGCCGCTGATAGCCGGAATGCGCGGCGTTGGAGACCGGCTCGCCGCGCACGTCGTCATAGGCGAGGATGGTGGCGATCAGGTCCGGCGCGGTCGGCCCCATGCCATTGAACAGCGCGAAATTGCCGTCGTCATGGCGGAAGAAGCGCAGCATCGGCATCATCCGGTCGATGGCGTTGAGCAGTTCCGGCGGCGGCGGCAGATTGCGGCTGGCGAAAGCCTGCCTCAGCGGCAAGAGATCGAGCAGCAATTCGATGATGATTCCCGGATTGCGGCTGACATGACCGCCATCGGGCAGTATCTGCGCATTGAGTTCGTCGGCGAGCCGTTTGGTGATCGACCGGATATGGCGCTCCTGGGTCGCCATGCAGAGCGTCGCATAGGCGAGCGCGACGGTGACCTGCAGATGCGGCGCGCCCTCGCGCGCTTCCGCAGCATTGAGGCGCATGAAGCGCACCTGCCGCGTCAGGCTGCGCATGAAGCGGCGGTAGAAGGCGGCATCGACATCCTGCAGGATCAGCGGCGCCTGGCTGATCCACGAGATCACCCGCCGCGACAGCACGTCGGGCCGCCAGGCCAGCGGATGCCAGGAGCCCTGCAGGGAGATCCATTCGTCCACCAGCGCGCGCGCATTGGCCCGGGTGATTGCCGAATCCGCGGCACGCAGATGGCGCAGCCAGCCGAAGCTGCAGAGCTCCACCGCCCACTCCTCCGACGGCGGGATCAGCTCGAACGGCGAGCGGCCGTCGCAGATCACCACCTTGCCGGCAAAGGCGAAGCGGCCGGCATAGATTTCGCTCGCGCGGGTCGGATCGGCGGTGCGCAGATCCTGCGGGGCGAGCAGCAGGCGGTCGGATTTGCGCGGGATCAGGCGCCACGGCAACAGCGGCAGATTGTTGACGCGGCCGCCCGCGCGGCGCAGGCCGCGGCGCATCATGATCAACGACAGTCTGGTCCGCTCGCCGACCGTTACCCCCGCCATCGCGGTGTGGCTCCCCCTTCGCCTTGCCGCCCGTGTGACGGCCCAGATTGTCTCGATAGCACCGCGCGCGCAGCGCTCAAACCGGCGCGGCCGCAGCCCCTGACGATGCCCGATTCTGCGCCCCCTCGTGACGCGGAAAACTGCCAAGGAAAAACGGCGGACGCGAGGCATCCGCCGTTCCCGAATTGGTTAACGCGCTGATCCGGCGCGTCTTTTCGGGACGGACCTTACCGTCCCCAAGGGCCGCCCGGCCGCGGGCCGCCCCGGCCGGCGCCACCCCAGGGACCGGCCGCCGTGCCGGACGCCGGCATGCTGCCGCCGCGCGTTGCGCCAAAGCCGCCGCCCGACGCGCCGCCGCCAAACCCACCCTGACCCATTTCGCGGGCCAGCTGGTTCAGCGCCGCAATGCGGTTTTCGGTCGCCGGATGGGTCGAGAACAGGTTGTCCATCCGCTCGCCCGACAGCGGGTTGATGATGAACATATGCGCCAGCGCCGGGTCGCGTTCGGCGCGCTCGTTCGGGATCGCATGCGCGGCATTGGCGATTTTCGCCAGGGCAGACGCGAGCCAGACCGGCTGCCCGCAAATCTGCGCGCCGAGCTTGTCGGCGGAATATTCGCGGGTCCGGCTGATCGCCATCTGCACCAGCATCGCCGCGATCGGCGCGAGAATGACCATCGCCAGCGTGCCGATGATGCCCATACCGCCGTTATTGTTGCGGTTGCCGAAGAACATGCCGAATTGCGCGAGCATGGCGATGGCGCCGGCGATGGTCGCCGTGATCGTCATGATCAGGGTGTCGTAATTCTTGATATGCGCCAGCTCATGCGCGATGACGCCGGCGACTTCCTCGCGGGTCAGCCGTTCGAGCAGGCCGGTGGTGACCGCGACCGCGGCGTTCTGCGGATTGCGGCCGGTCGCGAACGCATTCGGCTGCGCCTCGTGCATCAGATAGACCTTGGGCATCGGCAGCTGCGCGCGCGCGGCAAGCTCGGCGACCATGTTGTGAAGGTCCGGCGCGGTGCGCGCGTCGACCTCCTGCGCGCCCGCCATGGACAGGACCATCTTGTCCGAATTCCAGTAGGCGAAGACGTTCATGCCGGCCGCGACCACGAGCGCGATCATCGCGCCGCCGCCGCCGCCGATCAGGTAGCCGACACCCATGAACAGGGCCGTCAGGCCTGCCAAAAGCATGGCTGTCTTGAAATAATTCATCTGTTCCCTCCAAACCGGGCCGGCCCGCCGCTGCGGCTTCCCGGTCGCAGCAAAGGATGGGAACCGGATTCGGTTCCTGCAAGATCGCACGGCACTGCGACACGGCGTTGCAGCGCCGCAAGCCGCGGTACCTGGATGGAGCAAGGGCAGGGCGGGCCTCTGGCGAGGAGGGGTTCTGCCCTCGCAGCCCGGCCGCGTCTTGCGAATCGTCACGGACTATGATCCTATAGGATCATGTTCCTTCGCGCGAGACTCCCTTCCGGACCGCCGGTCGCGGTTCTGATCGGGCTGGTGTTCGTCGCCGGCATGGCGGCGGGCGCCGCGCTGCAATCGCGGTCGTCCGGTGCGGCTCTGGTCGTGGCGCGACCGGCAGCCGAGGCTGCTTCAGCCCCCGCCGACAGGAGCGACCAGACCGCGTCCGCACTGGAGAACCTGCGGCTTGCTGCGGGCGGTCACCCGGCCGACGTGCTTCGGGTCAACGACGGCGATACCTTCGAGGCGCGGGTGCATGTCTGGCCCGGCATGCAGGTGACGACCAGGGTGCGGCTGCGCGGCATCGACGCCGCCGAATTCCGCGCACGCTGCGCCGAGGAATATCGCCTTGCGGTCGCCGCGCGCGATGCGCTTTCGCGCCTCCTTGCCGACGGCGGCGTCACCATCGGCCGCATCGATTTCGACAAATATGGCGGGCGTGTCGTTGCCAATGCCGCGACGCGGACCACACCGGATGTTTCGGAGGCGCTGCTGAAGACGGGCCTGGTGCGCCCGTATGATGGCGGCAGACGGGAGAGTTGGTGCGGGGGGTAGCTTTCCAAAGATAAAACACAGTTCCCCGCCTCCGCGGGGACGAGCGGACGGATAGAACCTGCAACAGTTCTCAGAGCTGTAAGTCGGCTCAAGTCCGTAGTGCTGGCGGAAAGGGGGACGACTCACGGTGAACCCTGTACGACCCGCTCGCCTACGCCGCGCGCCTTGGCTTGATCGCCTTGAGCTTTGGCCCGAGTTCTCGCCGCCGCTCCATCAGGTCGTAGTCGGTCTGCATTTGCAGGAAAAAGCCGTCGCTGACGCCGAAATAACGCGCAAGCCGCAGGTCCGTGTCGGCGGTGATGGCGCGCTTTCCGAGCACGATTTCGTTGATGCGGCGCGGCGGGACCGCAATCGCGCGCGCCAGCGCGGTCTGCGACAACGCCATCGGCCGCAGGAATTCTTCCATCAGGATTTCGCCGGGATGCGGATTGGGCAGCCGGTCAGTGATAGTCGACGATCGAGACATCTTCGGCGCCTCCTTCAGTCCATCGCAAGACGATCCGCCACTGGCTGTTAATGCGGATACTCCATTGTCCTGCGCGCTCTCCACGCAACCGTTCGAGCCGGTTGCCGGGAGGGACACGCAGATCGTCGATCGTCCTTGCAGCGTTGATGAGACGAAGTTTCCGAAGTGCCGCAGCCTGAATATCCGGCGGCAATCTGCGGCTGCGCTCGCCGTTCCGGATTTTTTCCGTCTCGCTGTCGCCGAAACTGACGATCATTGGAGAAGGGTATAACGCATAACGCTATACGTTACAATCGAATTACATCAAGGAATATACTCTTATTTCCGCCATCTTTCCATGGTTCAGTCCGTCCATCCCGCCCCGTCCAAGGGGCGTCTCATGAGCGTCACACGACACGACACGACACGACACGACACGACACGACACGACACGACGCGGGGCGGGGCGGGGCGGGGCGGGAGGCGGTGGCGGTGCGGGCGCGCGAGACGTGGCGCGCCGCATGGAGGCCCAAGCTGCTGGGTTCCGGCGAAGGATGCGCCTTCGTCACCTGGGGGACCGTGGTGGCCGGACC
>NZ_JBKBVB010000027.1:0-21817 GCF_046289595.1 Pseudorhodoplanes sp. | reverse complement strand
GACCGAGTACGGACGCCACATCCGGAAAGGTTTAAGGTCAGGTCGTCGCAGCGGTGGATAGCTTCGTCAGTCCACCGGGGGTCCAGCGGAGCAAGCCTTCAAACACCGCGCGCGGAACGCCGGAATTTTTCGGCGGTCCGTGGTGACGACCTGCTCATGCGCTTTCCCTCATCGCGCATGAGGCCATGGGCTGGCTGAAAGCCCGGCGTGCGCAGACAAGTTTACGCAGTCTGCGCAAGCTAGACTGCGATGCGCCCTTGGGTTTGCCCGAGGGAAGGAATGCGAGATGGGACGACGGGCGCGCCCGCGCCGTCAAAAGAACAGGGCCGGCGGAGCTTTGCCCTCAGTCATGCGCGGGCTTGACCCGCGCATCCATCAAGCGAACAAAGCAAGCAAAATCGAAAGAAGATGGATGGCCGGGTCAAGCCCGGCCATGACAGATCGTGTTGCTGGGAGAAGGGATCACATGACCACCTATGTCCTCGTTCACGGCGCCTGGGGCGGCGGCTGGAAATTCGCCCGCGTTGCGGAAGCCTTGCGCAAGCGCGGCCACAGCGTGTTCACGCCGACCCTGACCGGCGCAGGCGAGCGCGCGCATCTCTTGTCCGGCGACATCAATCTCACCACTCATGTCGCCGATGTGCTCAATGTGATCCGCTACGAGGGTTTGTCGGATCTCGTTCTGCTCGGCCATTCCTATGGCGGTATGGTGATCACCGCGATCGCGGACAAAATTCCGGAAAAGATCGCGGCGCTGGTCTATCTCGATGCCTTCGTGCCGCAGGACGGGCAATCGCTGTTCGATCTGAACATTCCCGCCAATACCCAGATGTTTCTTGAGCGCGCCGGCAACAACGGCGGCCTCCTGATCCCGCCGCCGCCGGCCAAGGCCTATTTCGGGGTCAACGACAACGACGCGGCGCGGGTCGATGCGCTTGCAGCGCCGCAGCCGATCGGCACCATGATCGAGAAGGTCACACTCACCGGCGCGTATCGTGCGGTGAAGAAGAATATCTACGTCCACGGCGCGGTGCTGCCGCGCGAGAGCCCGTTCAAACGCTTCCACGATGCGGCCAAGCAGGCAGGCTGGGAGACCCATGCGCTGCCCTGCGGGCACGACATCATGCTCGATCTGCCGGACGAGCTGACGGAGATTCTGGATAGGGCGGGGAGATAGATGCGCGGCCGACAACCTGGACCGCTCGTCCCCGCGAAAGCGGGATCCAGAGTCACAATGCTGGATGCCCGCCTTCGCGGGCATGAGCGGAGGTTGAAGCTATCGCGTCACCACCACGCGGGTGCCGTAGCCGACGCGATCATAGAGATCGAGGATGTCGGCATTGTGCATGCGGATGCAGCCATAGGAGACGAAGCCGCCGATCGAGCCCGGCACGTTGGTGCCGTGGATGGCATATTCACCGCCCGACAGGGTGAGCGCGGCGGCGCCCATCGGATTGGCCGGCACGCCGCCGGGAATGACATCGGGCAGCCGCGGATTATCGCGCTTGACCTCGCGCGGCGGCGCCCAGGCCGGCTTGATGCGCTTGCCGTTGATATAGCGGGTGCCGAACCAGGCCTTGCCGGCGCGGCCGACGCCGACGGGATAAACGATCGCCTTGCCGCCAGGCAGCACGTAATAGAGCCGCCGCTGGCTGTGCTTCACCACCACGGTGCCGGGCGAATAATCCTCGCGGAACGTCACGGTCTGCCGCGCTTCGGCCGGGCTGACCGCAACGAAGAGCGGTGCGATCACGGAGATGGCAAGCGAAAAAGCCAGCGCCAGACGCATGATTTCATTCCCGAATCTTGCATGGGCCTGCTTCCGGCCCGATTTGCGCCGGAAAATAGACCAATCGCGCCAGCCGAAAAAGCGTGCGGCCGCAACAATCTGACCGGTGTTGAAATCCGGCAACGGGGATTGTCCCGTTGCCATTCACGCTGCGACAACCTGTCTTGTCCGGATCTTAAGCGCGCGCCCGGTTCTGTCGGTTGGTGACGAGGTCGTCCACCACGGCCGGGTCGGCGAGTGTCGTCGTATCGCCGAGATTGGAGAAATCGTCCTCGGCGATCTTGCGCAGGATGCGCCGCATGATCTTGCCGGAGCGGGTCTTGGGCAGGCCGGGCGCGAATTGCAGGAGGTCGGGCGCGGCAATGGCGCCGATCTCCTTGCGCACCCAGCCGACCAGCTCCTTCTTGAGGTCGTCGCTCGGGGTCTCGCCGGCCATCAGGGTGACATAGGCGTAGATGCCTTGCCCCTTGATCGGATGCGGATACCCCACCACGGCGGCCTCCGACACCTTGGGATGTGCGACCAGCGCGGACTCCACTTCCGCGGTGCCCATGCGGTGGCCCGAGACGTTGATCACGTCGTCGACCCGGCCGGTGATCCAGTAATAGCCATCCTCGTCGCGCCGGCAGCCGTCGCCGGTGAAATACTTGCCGGGATAGGTCTTGAAGTAGGTATCGACGAAACGCTGGTGGTCGCCATAGACCGTGCGCATCTGACCCGGCCACGAATCCGCAATACACAGATTGCCGGTGACGGCGCCGGTCAGCACCTTGCCTTCGGCGTCCACGATCTCGGGCTGAACGCCGAAGAACGGCAGCGTGGCGGAGCCGGGCTTCTGCGCGATGGCGCCCGGCAGCGGCGTGATGAGAATGCCGCCGGTCTCGGTCTGCCACCAAGTATCGACAATCGGGCAGCGGCTGTCGCCGACCACGCGGTAATACCATTCCCAGGCTTCCGGATTGATCGGCTCGCCGACCGAACCAAGGAGCCGCAGCGACGCACGCGAGGTTTTCTTCACCGGCCCGTCGCCGGCCTGCATCAGGGCGCGGATCGCAGTCGGTGCGGTGTAGAAGATATTGACCTTGTGCTTGTCGATGACCTCCCAGAACCGCGAATTGGTCGGGTAGTTCGGCACGCCCTCGAACATCAGCGTGATCGCGCCGTTCTGTAACGGGCCATAGACGATGTAGCTGTGGCCGGTCACCCAGCCGACGTCGGCGGTGCACCAGTAGATGTCCCCGTCGTGATAATCGAACACATATTGATGCGTCATCGAGGTATAGACGGCATAGCCGCCGGTGGTGTGCAGCACGCCCTTCGGCTTACCGGTCGAGCCGGAGGTGTAGAGGATGAAGAGCGGGTCTTCCGCATTCATCTCCTCGCAAGGGCAATCGGCCGGCACGTCTTTCGCGGCGTCGTCGAAATACACATCGCGGCCGGCCTTCATGTTGACGGGTGCGCCGGTCCGCTTGACCACGATCACCGAGGTCACGCCGCCGGCCTTGTCGCAGGCCGCGTCGATATTGTCCTTCAGCGGAATCTTGCGGCCGCCGCGCAAACCCTCGTCGGCGGTGACAATCACGGTGGACTTGCAGTCCTCGATGCGGCCGGCGATCGAATCCGGCGAGAAGCCGCCGAACACCACCGAATGCACCGCGCCGATGCGCGCGCAGGCGAGCATGGCGTATGCCGCTTCCACGATCATCGGCAGATAAATGGTGACGCGGTCGCCCTTCTTGACGCCCTGCGCCTTCAGCACATTGGCGAACCTGCAAACCTCGGCATGCAATTGCCTGTAGGTGACGGTCTT
Organism: Pseudorhodoplanes sp.; assembly: GCF_046289595.1. Lineage (GTDB taxonomy): Bacteria > Pseudomonadota > Alphaproteobacteria > Rhizobiales > Xanthobacteraceae > Pseudorhodoplanes. Next base: position 18,218 of record NZ_JBKBVB010000027.1, on the reverse strand, counting down.
GGAATCCTTCGGGTCGTCGCCTTCCCAGATGATCGCAACCTGGTCGCCACGCTTCGCCAGATGCCGGTCGATGCAGTTGAAGGCGAGGTTGAGCGTGCCGTCCTCAAACCATTTGATCGAGACATTGTGCGGATCGTAGGAGGTGTTCTTCACCTTGGTGAAGGGCTTGATCCAGTCGACGCGCCTGGCCTGCTCGGCCCAGAATGTGTTCGGGTCGGCCACCGACGCCGCATACATTTCCTTGTATTTGGCGTTATCGATAAACGCCCGCTTCCGCCACTCGGGCGAGACTTCGTAGAGCTTGTCGGACATCTATTCCTCCCCGGCCAGGCTGCAGGGTTCAATCGCTTTTCCTGAGCGCCTGTCTTGATTTGCCGCAATTATGCGACAGCCGCTCTGGCAGCGACAAGAGCTTGGCTGTCGAACTTTCGTCAGATGACCCGTGCGAGCGGCAGTCTGGAGCAGCAGCTGCGCCAGACCGCGCGCAATACCGGTGCAGGTCAAACCCCGCCCATCTTGCAGACGAGCTTCCATTCCGCGGCCGACACCGGCTGCACCGAAAGCCGCGACTGCTTCACCAGCGCCATGTCTTTCAGCTTGGGCTCGGCCTTGATGGCATCGAGGGTGACTGGCGTTTTCATCGGCTCGCGTGCGGCAAAGTCCACCACCACCCAGGGCTCGCCCGCCTTGGCACTCGGGTCGGGATAGCTTTCGCGCACCACCTCGACGATGCCGACGATCTCCTTGCCGATATTGGAATGGTAGAAGAAGGCGAGGTCGCCCTTCTTCATCTTCTGCAGATTCTGTTTGGCGGTGTGATTGCGCACGCCGGTCCAGGCTTCGCCCTTCTTGCCGGATTTCACCTGCTGGTCCCAGGACCAGGCATCCGGTTCGCTTTTCACCAGCCAGTAATTCATCGTCAAACCTCCGCACGAAACGGCCGGGTCATCAGCCGTTCGATTGCCTCGCCGATGGTGAGCGCGCCGCCGAGCACGTCGGCAACAGCGTCCACCACCGGCATGTCAATGTCCCGCGCGCGCGCCATCTCCTGCAGCACCGAGGCGGTATAAACACCCTCGGCAAGCCCGGCCTCGGCAATGGCTTCGAGCGGCGACAGCCCTTTTCCGAGCGCAAGGCCGAGCGAAAAATTGCGCGATTGCGGCGTCGAGCAGGTCAGGATCAGGTCGCCGAGCCCGGACAGGCCTGTCAGTGTCTCCGGCCGGGCATCGAGCGCGCGGCCGAACCGCATGAGTTCGGCAAAGCCGCGGGTGGTGAGGGCTGCGGCCGCGCTCGCGCCAAGCCCGCGTCCCGAGACCACGCCGGCGGCGATCGCCAGCACATTCTTGGCCGCGCCGCCGATCTCGACGCCGCGCAGATCGGTGGTGTGATAGGGCCGGAAGGTGTCCGAACCAAGCGCGCGGCACAGGCTCGCCGCGGTCTTTTCGTCCTGCGCCGCGAGCGTCACCGCGGTCGGCAGGCCGCGCGCCACGTCGGCGGCGAAGCTCGGCCCCGACAGAATGGCGGGCGCGGCGTTCGGTGCGGCTTCCGTAATTACTTCGGTCATGAACTTTGCGGTGCCGCGCTCGATTCCCTTGGCGCAGGCGATCACCGGCATGCCGTTGGTGATGAGCGGTGTGAGCAGGGATGCAACGTCGCGCATCGCCTGCGCCGGTACGACCAGCAGCAGCGCATCGCAGCGCGTCGCCTCGTCGAGCTTTGCGGTGATGGCGATGCCCCCGTCGATCTGTATGCCGGGAAGCCGTGCGCTCTTGCGTGTCTGGGCGATGGTCTCCGCGATGTCCGGATTGCGCGCAAAGACCGTGACATCGCGGCCGGCCCGGAACGCGGCGCTCGCCAGCGCCAGCCCCCAGCTGCCGGCTCCGATCACGGACAATCGCTGATAGGGCATGGTTCAGCCTCGCGGTATGGCCGGGACGATGGCCTCGAGCGGCCAGCGCGCGCGGGGGGCGACATCGAGCGGATCGGTGAGCCCGCAGGCGAGCCGCTCCGCGCCGGCCCAGGCGATCATGGCCCCGTTGTCGGTGCACAAGGCCGGCGGCGGCACGATCAGCGCAATATCCTGCTCGTCCGTCAACCGCTGCAGGGTCTGCCGGATGCTTTGATTGGCGGCGACGCCGCCTGCGGCGACCAGCGCATTCGGCGCACCATAGCGCTCGCGGAAACGCCGCAAGCCGGCGCGCAGCCGGTCGTAAACCGTATCGACAATTGCCTGCTGGAAGGAGGCGCAAAGATCGGCGACGTCCTGATCGGACAGCGGCGCGATCCGCTCGGCTTCCAGCCGCACCGCTGTCTTCAGCCCGGACAGCGAAAAATCCGGCTCGCGCCTGTGCTGCATCGGCCGGGGCAAAGCGAAACGTTGCGGATTGCCGAGCGCCGCCCGCCGCTCGACCTCCGGCCCGCCAGGATAGCCCAGACCGAGAAGCTTTGCGGTCTTGTCGAAAGCCTCGCCGACGGCGTCGTCCATGGTGTTGCCGAGCAGGGCATAATCGCCGACCCCGCGCACCGCCACGATCTGGGTGTGTCCGCCGGACGCCAGAAACAGGCAATACGGGAAATCCACGCCGTCGGTCAGCCGCGCGGTCAGCGCATGCGCTTCGAGATGGTTGACCGCGATCAGCGGGGTGCGGTGTACGAGTGCCAGCGCCTTGGCGGTGGTCAGTCCGACGATGACTCCACCGATCAGCCCGGGCCCCGCGGCGGCGGCGATCCCGTCGAGCGCGTCGAAACTGCACTGCGCTTCGGCCATGGCCTGCGCGATGAGGAGATCCAGCACCTCGACATGGGCGCGGGCGGCAATTTCCGGGACCACGCCGCCAAAGGCGGCATGCTCGTCGGTCTGCGACAGCACGATGTTCGACAATATCCGTCCGCGTCTGTCCGTGTCCCGCTCAACGATCGCGGCTGCGGTCTCGTCACAGGTGGTTTCGATGCCCAGCACGATCATCGGCTTGCATTCCCCGCCGGGACACGGCCCTATGCGGGGCGAAAGACCCGGGCCCGGTCCATGGAACAGCATATTTAAAGCGGTCCGGTAGCATTGCGAGGTTTGATGGCGCAATCGGCAACTTCCGCACACCTGTTGCGGATCGGTACCCGCGGCTCTCCGCTGGCGCTGGCGCAGGCCTATACCGTGCGCCAGCGGCTGGCTGCGGCACATGGCTGTAGAGCCGACGAGATTGCGATCCGCATCATCAAGACCACGGGCGATCAGATTCTCGACCGGCCATTGTCCGAGGCGGGCGGCAAAGGGCTGTTCACCAAGGAGATCGAGGAAGCGCTGCTGGCGCACAAGATCGACATTGCCGTGCATTCCTCGAAAGACATGCCGACGCTGTTGCCGGACGGCCTTGCGCTGGTTGCCTATCTCGAACGCGAGGATGTCCGCGACGTCTTCATCAGCCGCAAGGCGGCGACGTTGGCGGATTTGCCGCACGGCGCTGTGGTCGGCAGCGCCTCGCTGCGCCGCCAGGCGCTGGTGAAGCGGCTCCGGCCCGATCTGCGGGTCGAAACCTTTCGCGGCAATGTGCAGACGCGGCTGCGCAAGCTCGACGAGGGCGAGGCTGACGCCACGATGCTGGCGCTGGCCGGGCTGAAGCGGCTCGGCCTGGAGCGCGAGGCCACCGCCATCCTGCCACTCGACGATTTCCCGCCGGCGGTCGGGCAGGGTGCAATCGGCATCGAGGCGCGCATGGACGACACCCGCACGCTCGACCTGCTGGCCCCGATCGCGCATCGCGCGACGCGGATTGCGCTCGAGACCGAGCGCGCCTTTCTCGCCGCACTGGACGGCTCCTGCCGCACGCCGATTGCCGGCCACGCCATTGTCGACGGCGATGTGCTGCGTTTTCAAGGGATGATCCTGCGTCCCGATGGCAGCGAGGTGTTCGAAACCGCGCGTCAGGGGGCCGTTGCGGACGCAGATCGGCTCGGCGCCGATGCGGGCCGCGAACTGAAAGCGCGCGGCGGGCCCGATTTCTTCACGAGCCGGTGATGCGTGTGCTCCTGACGCGGCCGCTTGCGGAAGCCGAACGTACGGCGGAGGCGTTGCGCGCGCTGGGCCATCAACCGGTGATGGCGCCGTTGCTCCTGATCGAGCCGATTGCGGATGCGCGAATCGGACCCGGCCCTTTCGCGGCTGTGCTGATGACCAGCGGCAATGCCGCACGCGCGATAGCCGGTCATCCGGACGTCCGGTCGCTTCTTGCGCTCGATTGTTATGCGGTCGGATCGCAGACCGCGGCTGCCGCGCGAGCGGCTGGATTTCGCACGGTCGAGGCTGCGGACGGCGATGGCGGCGACCTCGCCAGATTGATCGGATCGCGGCTTGGCGACCGCGACAGGCCGCTGCTCTATCTTGCCGGGGAAGATCGGGCGCGAGACATGGCGGCGGAATTGTCGCCTTATGCCTTACGGCTCGAACTTGCGGTGGTTTATCGTGCGGTGGCGGCGCAGCGCTTTGCCCCCGAGATTGCGGCGGCTTTGCGGGACGGACAACTTGACGCCGCACTGCATTTCTCGCGGCGCAGCACCGCAATTTTCATCGATTGCATTCGTGCTGCGGGCGCGGAGGCCGCCGCGGCGCGCATGATGCATGTCTGCCTTTCAGCGAATGCGGCGGAACCTTTGGCGGCGATTAACGTCAAATCCATTCTTGTGGCCCAGAAACGGGATGAACCGTCAATGCTGGCGCTATTATCCGCGTCTTAAGGTCAAGTTGCCGCGATGCGTCATCCCTAGTATCGAAAGCGGTCAGGGGGCCGTGTCTTGGCTTGGTCCCTGTCTCCCGTCTCGTCCGAGGAGGCCGCGCCGTGAAGAAAGAAAAGATGGCACAAGGCAAGGACAAGAACGACCCCAAGAAATCCGCCGGCGGAGCCGCGGGCCGCACCAATCGGCCGACCACGATCGACCTGAAGGCGACTGAAATCAAATCCGACCCCGCCAAAACGCCATCCGCTCCTGCGGAAGCCGCGGCGCCCGAGCGTGTGACGCCGGATGCCGCCCAACCCGAAGCGGTCAAGCCGGAGGCTGTCACATCCGAACCGGCAGCTTCGGTTGGCGGCAAGGCTGAATCCGGCACGGTCGAATCCGGCAAGCCGGAGCCGCTCAAGCCCGCGGAACCGGCTGCCGCGGCGTCGCAGGCTGGCTCTGACCGCAAGCCTGCAAATGCGACGGACAAGCCGTTCGGCAATGCCGCACGCATCGAGCCGGTTCAAAGCGGCTCCGCGGACCGGCCGCCGCATGGCATTCCATGGCCGCTCATCGGTGTTGCGGTCGCAGCCGCGCTGGTCTTCTTTGTCATTGGCCTGGGCGCCGCGCAGCTGTTCACCGGCCGCACCTCACAGCACTCGGCGCCGGTCCCGGTTGTGGCGACGCCTTCGCAGGAATTGCTGGAGCGGATCGGCCGTCTGGAGACTCAACTCGCGGCGGCTTCCAGCGAAGCTCCGCAGGTCCGGGAGCTGCAGGGGCGGCTCGCCAAGCTCGAAGCCGCGCTGAATGCGCCGCCGAAAGACGATCCGCAACTGCAGGCGCGCCTTTCGAAGATCGAGACACAGCTGGCTTCACCGCGCGAAGCCGATCCGCAATTGCTTGCCCGCATTGCTGCCGCGGAAGCCGCAGTGAAAACGCTCGCCGAGATGACGGCAACGCGCGAAAAGAGAAGCGACGATATTGCCGCGCTGGCCCAGGAGGCGCGCGAGCGCGCCACGACCGCAGCCTCCGCCATCGAAGCGGCGCAAAAAGCGCGCACCGAGTCGGCAGAAACGCACGCCGACGTCGATGCGCTGACTGCAAGGGTCGCGACGCTCGAACAATCGGTCAAAAAAAGCGAAGCCGAGCTTACCAGCCGCATCTCACATGACGATGCGAAAAGCCGCTTCGCGATCGCAGCGCTTGCGTTGCGCGACGCCGTCGCGACAGGCATGCCGTTCGCGGCTGAACTTGCGGCCGTCAAGTCGTGGTCCGGGCATTCGGATGCTGTTGCGGCGCTCGAGCCTTTCGCAACGTCCGGCGTTCCGACCGCGGATACGCTCGGACGCGAGCTTTCCGGGGTGATGCCCGCGATCTGGAAGGCTTTGCGCAAGGATGAAGCGCCGGGTGGCTCATTCATCGAACGGCTGCAGGCCAATGCCGAAAAGATCGTGCGCATTCGCCCGGCGGGCGACGTGCCGGGCGACGAGCCGGCCGCAATCGGCGCGCGGATCGAGAGCCGGGCCGGTCAGGCCGATATCCATGGTGCGCTGTCCGAACTATCCAAATTGCCGCCGGAAACCCGCGCACCGGCCGAAGCCTGGATCAAAAAGGCGCAGGCCCGCGTCGCGGCTATCGCCGCGGCACGCAGCATTTCTCAGACCGCGCTCGATGCGCTTTCAAAATCCGGATCGTGAGGCCGCTGCAGGATGATCCGGGTTGCTTTGTTTTTGATCGTTGTCGGCCTTCTTGCGCTGGGGGTGAGCTGGCTCGCCGATCGGCCGGGCGAAGTCACGCTGACATGGCAGGGCTGGCGCATCGAGACTTCCGTGATGGTCCTGCTCGCGGCGATCCTCGCCGTCACTGCAGCGATGATGCTGGTGTGGTCGATCCTGCGCGGCGTGTGGCGTTCGCCAGCGCGGCTCGCGGAGGCGCTGCGCAATCGCCGGCAATTGCGCAAGGAACGCGCAATCATGCGCGGCCTGATTGCAGTCGGTGCAGGCGATGCGCGCACGGCGCAACGCTATGCCGACGAGGTGAGGAAGATCGCGCCGGACGAGCCGCTGGCGCTGCTGCTTGCGGCGCAATCGGCGCAGTTGTCCGGTGACCGCGTCGCGGCGGAGACGGCATTCCGCCGTATGGCCGCGGGCGAGCAGACCAAGCTGCTCGGATTGCGCGGGCTGTTTATCGAAGCGCAGCGCCGCGATGACCTTGCGAGCGCGCGTGCCTATGCCGAGGAAGCGGCGCGCACGGCGCCGGCGCTGACCTGGGCCGGAAATGCAGTCCTGCAGATTCGCTGCGCGGACGGCGACTACGAAGGTGCACTCGATATACTGGAGAAGAACCGGTCCGCCGGCGCCTTGGATCGTGCAAGCTATCGGCGCCAGCGCGCCGTGCTGTTGACGGCGCGCGCGCTTGGACTGGAGAACACCGAGCGTGAGACCTCCCAGGCTTTGGTAACCGAAGCCGTCAGGCTCGCGCCCGATCTGGTGCCTGCAGCCGCCCTTGCCGCGCGCTATCTCGCCGAGGGCGGCGATCTGCGCAAGGCGACGCGCACGATCGAGCATGCATGGCGGACCACGCCGCATCCCGACCTTGCCGAGGCCTATGCCTATCTGCGCTTCGGCGATTCCGCGCGCGACCGGCTCAATCGTGTGCGCAGGCTTGCAGCTCTTGCTCCGGCTCATATCGAGAGCGCGCTGGCGCTGGCGCGGGCGGCCATCGATGCGCGCGAATTCGCGCAGGCGCGCGATGCGTTGTCGCCGTTTACCGCGCAGCCGACGCAGCGGGTTGCGCTCCTGATGGCCGATCTCGAACAAGCCGAATTCGCCGACGAGGGCCGCGCCCGCGAATGGACCGCACGCGCCGTGCATGCGGCGCGCGATCCGGTCTGGATGGCGGACGGCTATGCGTCCGACCAATGGCTGCCGGTGTCGCCGGTTTCGGGGCGGATCGACGCGTTCGAATGGAAGACTCCGGTCGCGGCGATCGCGCCTGCACCGCCGCCGGCCCAAGAGGAGCCGGTTCAGCGGGAGCCGGCCCGGCCGGCCATCGAATCAAAGCCGGTCCCCGAGGCGCCGCCGCCAGCCGCTTTGCCCGCCGCGGCAGCGACGGTCGTTCCGCCGCGTGTGGTCGAAAGCCCGCGCAAGGTTCCGGACGCCGAGACGGTCATTCCGATTGCGCAGGTTCCGGACGATCCGGGTCCCGAGCCTGACCAGGAGCGCGAGCCGCAGCCCGACCCGGCTTCGCCCGCGGCCGGCTGGAAGCGCCTGTTCTGACGGGATACCAGCGCCGCGGCTGCGTCTGCGCCCCCGGTGCTTGGTGAGGCTGTCATCCGCACGCCTTGAAAAAGGGGATATGGACCGCTATCAGGGGCGCCTTACCGTCTCGCATCTCGCCGGCGTAGCTCAGTGGTAGAGCATCCGCTTCGTAAGCGGGTGGTCGGGGGTTCAAATCCCTCCGCCGGCACCAGCCGCATTGTGTGTCCGGCCCGGACACATTGCGCGACAAGCAACAAAGATCCGTGATGACCGCAACCTCCAACCGGCAAAGCACGCTCGCCGGACGGCTGAAGCAGCCGGGCCTGATCTCCGCTCCCGGGGTGTTCGACATGGTGTCGGCGCGCATGGCCGACAGCATGGGCTTCGATGCGCTGTACATGACCGGCTTCGGCGTGGTGGCCTCGCATCTCGGTCTGCCGGATGCAGGGCTTGCGAGCTATACCGAGATGGTCGGCCGCGTTCAGCAGATCGCGCAAGGGACGGCGACGCCGCTGATCGCCGACGGCGATACCGGTTACGGCGGGTTGCTGAATGTGGATTTCACCGTTCGCGGCTATGAAGCCGCCGGCGCCGCCGCAATCCAGATCGAGGATCAGGAATTTCCCAAGAAATGCGGTCACACACCGGGACGTCGTGTTGTCCCGCTTGAGGACGCGGTGCGGCGCATCAAGGTGGCCGCGCAGGCGCGCAGCTCCAAGGATTTCCTGATCGTGGCCCGCACCGATGCGCGCACCTCGCTCGGTCTCGACGAGGCGCTGCGCCGCGGCGAAGCCTTCGTGAAGGCCGGCGCGGATGTCCTGTTCATCGAATCGCCGGAGAGCGAAGCGGAGATGGAGAGGATCGGGCGCTCCTTCGACGTGCCGCTGCTCGCCAACATGGTCGAGGGCGGCCGCACGCCGGTGCTGAGCCGCGACGAACTGGAGCGGCTCGGCTTCAAGCTGGCGATTTTCCCGGTCTCGGGCCTGCTGGCCATGGCGGCCGCCTTGCGCGCGGTCTATGGCGAGATCCGCAGCAGCGGCTCGACCGCCGGATGGACCGGCGAGTTCCACGATTTCGCAGCCTTCACCCGGCTGATGGGGTTCGAACGGATCTGGGCGTTCGAGCGCGACAACGCGGAACTCTGACGCCTCGCCGCTTCGGCGATGGCAGGATGCTGCCGTGCATTGCGCTCGTATGCTGCACTGCGTTAAGGACGATCATCGCAATTGCGCGGGCGCCCGACGTTCCATCTTTGTGACAGCCGAATCCCGTCTCGTGGTCTGGCCCGCTCGCTGAGAGGATGCATGATGCGCTCGCGCGCTCAAGGGAGACCGGGATCATGAGTAACTCGCCACAGGCGCTCGAAAGCTATCTCGCCGGCGCGTGGCGGCGCGGCGACGGCGTCGAGACCGAGCTGGTCGATCCGGTGCACGGCACTGTGCTCGCAACCGCAAGCGCCCGCGGTCTCGACTTGAATGCCGCGCTCGATCATGCGCGCAAGTCCGGCGGACCGGCGCTGCGCGCGCTCACCTTCGCGGAACGCGCCAAGCTGATCGGCGCGGTAGCGGATGTACTCGTTGCCAATCGTGCGAAATATGAAGGGATCGCGATCGCCAATTCCGGCAACACCAAGATTGACGCCGCGATCGACATCGACGGCGGCATCGGCACGCTGAAATATTACGCCCGGCTCGGTGGCTCGCTCGGCGGCGCGACCTTTCTGCTCGACGAGAAGCCGGTGCGGCTTGCCAAGGCCGAGAATTTTCAGGCCATCCATCTGCTCGCGCCGCGCCACGGCGTCGCGGTGCATATCAACGCGTTCAATTTCCCGAGCTGGGGACTTTGGGAGAAGGCCGCGGTGTCGCTGCTCGCCGGCGTGCCGGCGCTCGCCAAGCCCGCGTCCTCGACGGCGATGCTGACGCATGAGATGGTGCGCGACGTTATCGCCGCCAAGATTCTGCCCGAGGGCGCGCTCAGCCTGCTGTGCGGCGGCGCCGGCGATCTGCTCGACAGCGTGACGGCCGACGACGTGATCGCCTTCACCGGCTCGTCGGAGACCGCGGGCCGCATTCTCCGCCATCCGAACATTCTCGCGCGCGGCGTGCGTGTGAATATCGAAGCCGACAGCGTGAACGCGGCCTTGCTCGCGCCCGGTGCGAGCGATGCCGCTTTCGATGCCTTCATCAAGGAAGTCGGCCGCGAAATGACGGTGAAGGCGGGACAGAAATGCACCGCCATCCGCCGCGTCTTCGCGCCGGCCGATCGCGCCGATGCGGTCGCCGACGCGTTGCTGGCGCGGCTGAAGAAAATCACCCTCGGCGATCCCCGCAACGAGACCACGCGCATGGGCCCGGTGGTGACGCGGGCGCAGCAGGCGGCGGCATTCGAAGGCATCGGCAAGATTGCGGCGCAGGCGCAGGTGCTGACCGGCGGCGCGAGCGCGCCGGCCATCGACGGCATCGATCCGGCGAAATCGGCCTTCGTTCCGCCGACGCTCATGCGGGTGCCCGACGGGGGGAGTGCGGATGCGGTCCACGACACCGAGGTGTTCGGCCCGGCCGCGACCATCGTTCCCTACAAGAGCGAAGCTGAAGCCTTCGCGCTGGTGGCGCGGGGCGGCGGCTCGCTGGTCGCGTCCGTCTATGGCGACGATCGCGCGTTCTTTGCACGCGCAGTCGCAGAGCTAGGGCCGTCGCATGGCCGCCTGCTGATGGTCGAGCCATCGATCGCCGATGTGCATACCGGCCATGGCATCGTGATGCCGCAATGCCATCACGGCGGACCGGGCCGCGCCGGCAACGGCGAGGAACTGGGCGGATTGCACGGGTTGCGGCTCTATCACCAGCGGCTGGCGGTGCAGGGATCGACCGATCTGCTCAACGAATTGCAGGCGAAGGCATTCGCGCTGCATTAGGGGACGATGCCAAAGGCCAAAGGCCAAAGGCCCAATAAGAAACGCCAACAAGAAGCCGAAACAATAAGAAACGGAGAACCGGACGAAGGGAGCGTCCAGTGTCCGAGCCATATCTGGAACGCCAGCCGTACAATGCGGCCGTGGATTTTATCGACGCCAATGTCGCGCGTGGCTTCGGCGAAAAGCCGGCTTTCATCGATCCGCAACGCAGTCTCACCTACGCGCAATTGCAGCAGCGGAGCTGCCGATTCGCGTCGGGCCTGCTGGCGCTGGGGCTGAAGCCCGAGGATCGCTTGGCGCTGCTCTTGCCCGACACGGTCGATTTTCCGGTGGCGTTCTTCGGCGCGATTCGCGCCGGGATCGTCGCTATTCCGCTGAATACTTGGCTCAAGCCCGAGCAATACGCTTTCATGCTTGGCGACAGCCGCGCCTGCGCGCTGGTTGCCGATACGTCCCTGGCCGGGATGCTGCGCGACGTCATCCCGGCGATGCCATCGCTTCGCCATCTCATTGTCGCCGGCGACGGAGCCGAGGCGCTGCCGACGCTTTCCGGCCGCACGCCGCTTCCCTTCGAGGCGGTATGCCGCATGGGCAGCGCCGACGTGTTCCACGCCGCCACACTCTCCGACGAGGTCGCATTCTGGCTCTATACGTCGGGATCGACCGGCGAGCCGAAGGGCGTCAAGCATGTCCATTCCAGCCTGATGGCGACGGCAAAGCTGATGGGGCAGGGCATCCTCGGTATCGGTCCTGACGATGTGGTGCTGTCGGCCGCGAAGCTTTTCTTCGCCTACGGGCTCGGCAACGCCATGTCGTTTCCGATGTCGGTCGGCGCCACCACCATCCTGTGGCCGGAGCGGCCGACGCCCGAAGCCATGTTCGCATTGATGCGCGACCATCGCCCGAGCCTTTTCTATGCGGTGCCCTCACTCTACACCGCGCTGCTTTCGCATGCGGAGATGTCGCGCGGCGCCGGGTCCGACCGGTTGCGCCTTTGTGTGTCCGCGGGCGAGGCGCTGCCTGCGCATATCGGAGAGCGCTGGCGCGATGTGGCAGGCGTCGATGTGCTCGACGGAATCGGCTCGACCGAGATGCTGCAGACCTTCCTGTCGAACCGCCCCGGCGAGGTGCGTTACGGTTCGACCGGCAAGCCGGTGCCCGGATACGACTTGAAAATCGTCGACGAAAACGGCGCCGAATTGCCGGCGGGTCAGATCGGCGAACTGATCGTGCGCGGGCCTTCTGCGGGCGAGGGCTACTGGAACCAGCGGCGCAAGAGCCGATCCACCTTCGCCGGCGAGTGGACCTTCACCGGCGATAAATTCTATCGCGATGCCGAGGGTTATTATTTCTACTGCGGACGCACCGACGACATGTTCAAGGTCTCAGGCATGTGGGTCTCGCCCTACGATGTGGAGGCGGCGCTGATGTCGCACGAAGCGGTGCAGGACGCCGCGGTGATTCCGAAGGAGGATTCCGACGGCCTGATCAAGCCGAAAGCCTTCGTGGTGCTGAAGAACGGCCATGCCAATGACGAAACCTTGCTGCAGACGCTGCGGGAGCATGTGAAAGCGCGTGCCGGCACCTGGAAATATCCGCGCTGGATCGAACTCCGCTCCGACCTGCCGCGCACCGCCACGGGGAAGCTGCAACGGTTCAAGCTGCGCGAGGAGGATGCACGGCGGGGGGTAGAGGCGTGAGGCCGCTTCATGTCATTCCGGGCGCTCGCAAGTAAGAACCCTGAAATCAAGGTCATTCCCTCGATGGCCTCTGGATCCCGATCGCCGTTTCGCGGCGTCGGGAATGACGGCAGCACGCATTATAACGGCCTCCTCACCAGCGGCACCTGCATTTCGCCGATCCGGATCATGTCGGCTTCCACGCCGAAAATCGCGGCGATGCGTTGCGGGCTGAGCGCGGTCGCAGGCTTCTCGTCGGCAACGATCCTGCCTTTTTCGAGGACGATCAGCCGGTCCGCATAGCGCGCGGCCAGCGCCAGATCGTGAATCACCGCAAGCACCGCGCCTCCGGCCTTTGCTGCGTGGCGCAGCACATCCATCACCACGAATTGGTGGCGGGGGTCGAGCGAGATGGTCGGCTCGTCGGCCAGCAAGACGTTGGCTTGCGTTGCCAGCACGCGGGCCAGCGCAACACGGGCGCGCTCGCCGCCGGACAAGCTGGTGACGATGCGTTCGGCGAAATCCTTGGTGCCGGTGATGTCCATCGCCTGTTCGACCGCGGCGCGGTCGGCGTCGTTGACCGGCGAGAACGGATCGGCATGCGGATAGCGGCCGAGCGCCACGATCTCGCCTGCGGGCAAGGGCCACGAGAACGAGTGCCCCTGCGGCAGATAGGCGAGACGCCGTGCGCGCTCGCGGGCTGTCAGCGTGCTTGCGGAACGGCCTTCGAATTCGACCGTTCCGAAACAGGGGACGAGGCCCGCCAGCGCCTTAAGGAGCGTGGTCTTGCCGGCGCCGTTCGGCCCGACCAGGACGACCATCTCGCCTGCGGACAGCGTCACGTTCGCGTCTTCGACGATGGTGCGGCCGCCGAGGCGTACGGAGATGCTCTTCGCTGCAAGGAGTGGCGCGCTCATGACGGTTCGCCCTCGAGCCATCGGCGCTCGCTGAAGATCATGAAGAGAAAGAACGGTACGCCGATCAGCGCGGTGACCACACCGACCTTCAGCTCGATCGCAGACGGTACGATCCGCACTGCGATGTCCGCGGCGAGCAGGAGCGCCGCCCCGGCCAGCGCCGCGGGAAGCATGATGCGCGCCGGGTCCGACTGCACATGACGGCGCACCAGATGCGGCGCGACCAGGCCGACAAAGCCGATTGCGCCTGCGACTGCGGTCGCAGCACCCACGCCGAACGCGGTGCCGAGCACCACGGCGAGCCGCGTGCGCTGCAGATCGACACCGAGCGAGACCGCGGCATCGTCGCCGAGCGTCAGCGCGCGGAACGCGCGCGCCTGGGACAGCAGAACGATCCAGCCGAGGATCATGAAAGGGGCGGCGATCGTCAGATGGTCGCGCGAGCGGTCCTCCAGCGAGCCGAGCAACCAGAATGCGACTTCGAGTGCGATGAAGGGATTGGGCGCGAGATTGAGGATGAGCGCGGTCATCGCTCCCGCAAAAGCGGCGAGCGCAAGGCCGGCGAGCAGGATCACCGTGAGGCTCGTCCGCGGTCCGGCGATCAGCACCAGCGCGCCGACCGATACCAGCGCGCCGAGCATGCCGGCGACCGGGACCAGCAGCGACGTCGCTGGCAGCAAGCCGAAGGCGATGACGAACGACGACGCGGCGGCCGCGGCCTGCGGCGCACCGAACAAGGCCGGTTCGGCCAGTGGATTGCGGAACAGGCCCTGCAAGGCCGCTCCGGAAAGGCCGAGCGTCGCCCCGATCAGCGCTGCGAGCAGCGTGCGCGGCAGGCGGATGTCTCGGACGATGATGCCAGCAACCCCATCGCCGCTCCATAACGCCTGCAGCGCGGTCCGTGCGGACAAGCCGGCGGGGCCGGTGATCAGGGACGCGGCCATCAAGGCGAGGACGAGCGCGGACAGCGCCGCGTTCAGTCGCCAGTCCGATTTCTGTCTCGCTTGCATGTTTGGCCCCGCCGGGGCCTTATGGCCGCATGATGCGCAAGGCTGCAACAACATTCCTGCTCCTGCCTTTGCTGTGCGCGTCGCTTTGGCCCGGTACCGCGCAATCCGATGCGCCCCGGCGTGTGGTGTCGTTCAATCTCTGCGCCGACCAGCTCGTCGTGGCGCTGGCCGACCCGGAGCAGATCGCGGCGCTCTCGCCTTACGCTGCCGATCCCGCGCTGTCGGTGGTGGCCAACAAGGCCCGGCACTTCCGGAAAGCCGACTGGCAAGCCGAGTCGACGCTCCTGCTCGAGCCCGACCTCGTTCTGGTCGGCCCCAATGACCGCTCCATCACGCGGCGGATGCTGGCGGCGCAGGGACTCCCGGTGGTCGAGACCGGCTTCGTCAGCGATCTCGATTCGGCCCGCCGTCAGATCCGCGAGATGGCGGCGCTGCTGGGCCACAAGGAGCGCGGCGAAAGGCTGATTGCGGAACTGGACCGCGCGCGGGCACGCCTCGCAGCAGCCGCGCCGAAAGGCGACCGCACCGCGCTGGTGGTCGAGCGCGGCGGCTATACGCAAGGGCCGGCGAGTCTCGCCGCAACATTGCTTGCCGCGGCCGGGCTGAAGCCGCCGGCCGGCGCGCCGCAGGGTTATGGCGGCTTCATTCCGCTCGAAAGGTTTCTGGTGCTCAATCCCGATATTGTTTTCCTGAAAGACCCGCCGCGCCAGGCCACCGATCAGGGCGCGATCTTTCTCCTGCATCCGGCTTTGCGCGAACGCTATCCGCCGGAGCGGCGCGTCGCCTTGCCCACGCGCTACACCATGTGCGGCGGGCCCGCGCTGATCGCCGCTTTCGATTACATGGCGGACGAAATCGCGCGGCTGCCTGTGCGTTGAGCCGCGGCCCAGTCGCGCACGATCGCGGCGAGCGCATCGAGCCCGTCGGTCAGCGCCGCAGGCCCCGGCTGCAGGATCAGCGGCGACTTGATCTCGCGCAGAAAGCCGTTCCTGACCGCCGGGATCGCGTCGAAGCCAACGCGGCCTGCGACCTTGGCCGGTACGAATTTCTTGCCGCACCATGAGCCGATGATGATTTCGGGCGATGCCGCGATCACCTGCAGCGGCGTGACGATGCGTTCTGGTGCGGACTTATTCCGTGACAGTTCCGGGAAGACATCCACCCCTCCCGCGATCTCAATGAGTTCCGACACCCAGCGGATGCCGGAAATCATCGGCTCGTCCCATTCCTCGAAATAGACGCGCGGCCGTCGAGACAATTGTGCCGCGTCGGTGCGAACCGCGTCGAGCTTCGCCTGAAGCGATGCCGCCAGCGCCTCCGCCTTGTTCTGCGCGCCGACCAGCGCACCGAGTGTGCGGATCATTGCGAAAATTCCCGCGACGTCGCGCTGGTTGAAGGCATGCACTTCGACGCCAGCGCGAATCAGCTGCGCCACGATATCCGCCTGCAGATCGGAGAACGTGAGAACAATGTCCGGGTCGAGCGCGAGGATTTTCGGCACATCCGCGCTGATGAAGGCCGAGACCCGCGGTTTCTCCTTGCGCACCCGGGCGGGACGCACCGCATAGCCCGAGACGCCGACGATGCGATCCTGTTCCCCGAGGAGGTAAAGCGTCTCCACGGTTTCCTCGGTCAGGCAAACAACGCGGGATGGCGGGTGCATCGCCCTTTATCGCAGCATTCGGCTTTGCGGGACAACCCACTATGGATCGAGGCCCAGCACCTCCGCTACTTCGGGGGTTGCCGGGTTCTCCATGATTGCTCGCGGCTGGGCGCTCTGGAGAATGCGTCCGCCATGCAGGACGACCATCGTATCGGCAAGCTTCACGGCTTCGTCGATGTCGTGGGTCACGAGGATTGTCGGGATCGACAGCTGCTTTCGCAATTCGGCGATTTCCTGGTGCAGTTTCCGTCTGGTCACCCGGTCCACCGCCGAGAACGGCTCGTCCAGCAGCAGGACTTTCGGATCGCGGGCCAGCGCCCGCGCCACTGCGACGCGCTGCTGCTGGCCGCCGGACAATTCGGCCGGACGGCGTGCGCCGAGGCCGTTCAGATGAACCTGATCGAGCAAGGCTTCCGCGCGCGCGGCGCGTTCGGCCTTGGGCACATGATCAAGCGCGCTCATCACATTGCGGAGCGCCGTCATATGCGGAAACAGCGCGTAGTTCTGGAACACCATGCCGGCCCGCCGGCGGTGCGGCGGCAGCGCAAGCCCGGCCTCGCTGT
This sequence comes from Pseudorhodoplanes sp., assembly GCF_046289595.1. Classification (GTDB taxonomy): domain Bacteria; phylum Pseudomonadota; class Alphaproteobacteria; order Rhizobiales; family Xanthobacteraceae; genus Pseudorhodoplanes. The sequence continues at coordinate 1,505 of NZ_JBKBVB010000027.1, read as the reverse complement.
CGAACCAGACATCGCCGCCCACGCTCACCTTGCCCGTTCGCGGCCGGTACAGGCCTGCGATCGAGCGCAGCGTTGTCGATTTGCCGCTGCCGGAGGGGCCGACCAGCGCGAGAATTTCGCCCGACGCGCAGGTGAGATCGATGGCCAGCGGAATAGGGTCCGCCTGATGCAATGATATGGACAGTCCGACCGGCTTCACGCGAGCCTCCGTCCGACCCGGCGCGAAAACGCGAAGGTCATCGCAATGGCCAGAAGCGACATGACGAGGAGCAGCGCCGACATCTGCGCCGCTGCGGCATCGTCGAAGGCCTGGACACGGTCGTAGATCGAAATCGCAATCGTTTTGGTCTCGCCGGGAATCGAACCGCCGACCATCAGCACCACGCCGAACTCACCGAGCGTATGCGCAAAACTCAGCACCATCGCCGTCAGGATGCCCGGCCACGCCAGCGGCAATTCGACCCGCATGAACGCGGTCCATGGTGTCATGCCCGAGCAGGCCGCGGCGTCACGTACATCGCGGGAGATGGCCTCGAACGCCCGCTGCATCGGCTGGATCGAAAACGGGATGTTGACGATCACGGACGCGAGCAAAAGGCCTTCGAAGGTGAAGACGAGCTGATGCCCGAACAGCTTTTCCCACGTCTGTCCGACCGGCGAATTGCCGCCGAACGCCACCAGAAGGTAATAGCCGAATACGGTCGGCGGCAGCACCAGCGGCAGGGCGACAAGCCCCTCCACCGCTGCCTTGCCGGTAAAGTCGCGATAGGCGAGCCACCGCCCGGCGACGATGCCGAGCGGCAGCAGGATGGCGACCGTCCATGCGGCGAGCCGCAGCGACAGCCAGAGGGACGTCCAGTCCATAGCAGCAGTCTCGTCTCAACCTCTCGTCATTCGCCAGGTAGCACGAAGCCGTATTTGATCATGATCTTGCGCGCCGGCGGCGTTTGCATGAAAGCGTAAAACCGTTCGGCGACTGGACCGGCTTTGGTCGTCAGCACCATCCGCTGCCGCAGCGGTTGATGCCACTCGGCAGGGATCAGAGCGTAAGCGCCAAGCTTGGAAACCTTCGGAGACAGCGCCAGCGAATAAGCGATAATCCCGCCCTGCGTCGAGCCGGAGGTGGCGAAGGCCGCGGTTTGCGAAACGTTCTCGCCGAGTACCAGCTTGTCCTGGATAGCGGTCCATATGCCCTGATGCTTCAGCGCTTCCTCGGCGCGCTTGCCGTAAGGTGCATGCTCGGGGTTGGCGATGGCGAATTTCTTCACCCGGCCGTCGGCAATCGCGGCCTTCAGGTCGGCCAGCGATCCGTCCGCTTTCAATGGTGAATTATGAGGCACGATGACGACGATGCGTCCGATCGCATAAAGCGTACCGTTGTCCTTGGCATGACCGCTTTTCGCCAGTTCGAAGATGTAATCCTCGTCGGCGGACAGAAACATTTGGAACGGCGCGCCCTGCTGGATCTGCCGGGTGAAGTTTCCGGACGAGCCGAATGCCAGCTT
>NZ_JBKBVB010000176.1:0-6247 GCF_046289595.1 Pseudorhodoplanes sp. | reverse complement strand
AGGAAACGATTGTGCGCGCCCTCGCCAATATCCAGTCGTTTCAGCCCGGCACCAACATGCCCGCATGGCTGTTCACGATTTTGCGCAACCTGTTCCGGTCGGAATACCGCAAACGCCGCCGTGAAATCGAAGATGCGGACGGCTCGATGGCGGAGACCTTGAAGTCGCATCCCGATCAGATCGGCCGCGTCGAATTTCAGGAATTCAGGCAGGCGCTCGCCCAACTGCCTGCAGAGCAGCGCGAAGCCCTGATCCTGGTCGGCGCCTCCGGCTTTTCGTATGAGGAGGCCGCCGACATCTGCGAATGCGCGGTCGGCACCATCAAAAGCCGTGTCAACCGGGCCCGCAGCCGGCTGGCCAAGCTTCTCAATGTCGACAGCATCGATGAATTTGGACCGGACCACGCGACGCGTGCGGTCCTGATGCGGCACGAAAGCTGACATTGTTCGACAAGCGGGCGCTTTCCAACATGGTGCGCCGGCGCTGCCGAGGTCCGCGAGCGCTTCTGACCGCAAAGCCTAATTTGGCTGGACCAGACGGGGGCCTACGGCCCTCGTTCATTTCTGACAGACGGGACAATGAAACGTGGAGCGGCCGTTTTGCACAATCCGCCGCACCGTACCGGTGCAGCCGCGCCCGGGGCACGGCTCGCCCTCGCGGTCATAGACGCGGAACGTATGCTGAAAATAGCCGATTTCGCCCGACGTTTGGCGATGATCCCGAAGCGATGAGCCACCGGCCGAGATCGCATCATTGAGTACGGCGCGGATGGCATCGACCAGCGCCACGGTGCGCGCCACCGGATGTCCTTTGCGGTCGGCGAGCGTGGACGCCTTGCGCTTTGGCGCGAGATGGGCGCGATGCAGCGCCTCGCAGACATAGATATTGCCCAGTCCGGCGACCACGCGTTGATCGAGCAGCGCGGCCTTAAGGCTGGTTTGCTTGCCTGCACAGGCTGATGCCAGCAACGCAGCATCGAACGCATTGCCAAGCGGTTCCGGTCCAAGCGCGCGTAACAGCGGCTCCTCGCCGAGGCGCTCGCGGGGTACGAGCTTCATACAGCCGAACCGGCGCGGATCGTTGAAAACCGCGATCCCCCCATTCGACATGTGGAATACGACGTGATCGTGCGCGACCGCCTTTGACCGTTCGTGATGAAACGCACCGGGGATACCGTCCGCGCCAGCCTGGACCACCCGAAACGAACCCGACATGCCAAGATGCATCAGTAGCACCTCGCCGGACGACAAATCGGCCAGCAGATATTTCGCCCGCCGGCCAAGCCCGGTGACGGTGTGACCCTCGAGCCGTTTCACGAAGTCGTTCGGCAAGGGCCAGCGCAGATCGCGACGGCGCGCCTCGACCCGCACGAAGCGGGCGCCCTCAAGTACCGGGGCGAGGCCGCGCCGGACAGTTTCGACTTCGGGCAGTTCGGGCATGGCCGGCTCAGTCTTTGGTGGCGCCGATCTCGCCGAACCGGATGCGGTTGCCGAACGGATCGGTCACGGTCATCTCCGCCTCGGCCCAGTCCCGGCTTTCCACGGCGGGACGCAGGAACCGGTAGTTCCTCGCGCTCAGTTCGGCATGATACTCCCGCACCCCATGCATGCGCACATAAGCGGTCGATCCGGGGCAGGCATCGCCATGATGCTCGCTCAAATGCAGCACCAGCGCCCCGCGAGACACCTGCATATAGACCGGGAAATCGGGTTCGAACCGGTGCTCCCAGTCGAGGTTGAACGCAAGGAAGTCGAGATAGAACTCTTGCGCCTTCTCAACCGAGAAAATGCGGAAAATCGGTATGGCGGGATTGAAGGCGATGCTCATGGACGGATACGGCAGGTCTCGTTAACGAGGGCGTCGTGGTTATGTAGCGCGGCCGGGCGGGCTGGGCTATCGTCCCGCCCGGCCAGCCCAAAGACGCAAGGAAAATGACGGAAAACTCCTCAAATGAGGCCGATTTCGGCTTCCGCCGTGTCCCGCTCGACGAGAAGCAGGGTCTGGTGGATGACGTCTTCCACTCAGTCGCGCGCCGCTACGATCTGATGAATGACCTGATGTCGGGCGGGCTGCACCGGGCCTGGAAAAGTGCGCTCGTAACGGCGGTTAATCCGCCGAAGGGCGACCGCGACTTCCGGTTGCTGGATGTCGCCGGCGGCACCGGCGACATCGCATTCCGGGTGGTCGACGCCGGCGGCTCGGGCACCCACGCCACCATCGTCGACATCAACGCCGAGATGCTGGCGGTGGGCCGCGAACGCGCGGAGAAGCGCGGTCTCGACTATGCGGTGACCTTCATCGAGGGCAATGCCGAGACGCTGCCGCTGCCGGATCGAAGCTTCGATGCCTATACGATCGCCTTCGGCATCCGCAATGTGCCGCGCATTGAACGTGCCTTGCGTGAGGCCTACAGGGTGCTGCGTCCCGGCGGGCATTTCCTGTGCCTGGAATTTTCCTCGGTCGACGTTCCCGCGCTTGAAACGCTCTACGACTTCTATTCCTTCAATGTGATCCCCGCGCTCGGACGTGCGGTCGCGGGCGACGCGCAATCGTATCGTTATCTTGTGGAATCGATCCGCAGATTCCCGAAGCCGGACGCCTTCGCCGCAATGATCCGCGACGCCGGTTTCGCGCGCGTCTCTTTCACGCGCATGACCGGCGGCGTCGTCGCGCTGCATTCCGGCTGGCGGCTCTGACCTTGACCGGGCGCGCACGGCCGTAAACATGATTTCAGCCCTCACCAATTCGATGCGGCTCATGCGCGCGGGCTTTGTTTTCGCACGCGAAGGCGTGTTCAGTCAGGTCGATCCGGCCCTCGTGCCGCTGCCTGGGCGTGTCGCCTTGCGGTTCGCAAAGCTGATCGAGCGTCCCGGCAAGGACAGCCAGGCCGGGCGGCTGGCGGCGGCGCTGACCCGGCTTGGCCCGACCTATGTCAAGCTCGGGCAATTTCTGGCGACCCGGCCTGACGTGGTGGGCGTCGCGATCGCGCGCGACCTCGAAAGCCTGCAGGACCGCATGCCGGCTTTCCCGCAGGACCAGGCGGTCGCGATCGTCGAACAGTCCTTCGGACAGCCGGTCGACAAGGTCTTCGCAAGCTTCGGACCATCGGTGGCCGCAGCTTCGATTGCCCAAGTGCATCGGGCGGAGATCATGACGGCGGACGGCCCGCGCCAGCTCGCGGTCAAGGTGTTGCGGCCGGGAATTGAGCGGCGCTTCGCAAGCGATCAGGACGCATTCGCATTCGCCGCGCGCAACGCCGAGGCGCTCTCCGCTGAAGCGCGCAGGCTGCGGCTGATCGAGACGGTGGCCACCTTGCGGCGCTCGATTGCGCTCGAAATGGACCTTCGTCTCGAAGCCGCGGCGTTGTCGGAGATGGCCGAGAATACCAAGGACGATCCCGGATTCCGCGTCCCGGCGGTCGACTGGGACCGCACGACCAAAGACGTGCTCACGCTGGAATGGATCGACGGCACCCATCTGTCGAACCACGCTGCGCTCGAAGCCAGGGGCTTCGATTTGAAAGAGCTGGCCCGTATCGTGATCCAGAGCTTTCTGCGCCACGCCCTGCGCGACGGCTTCTTTCACGCCGACATGCATCCCGGCAACCTGTTCGTCGACGATGAAGGGCGGCTGGTCGCGGTGGATTTCGGCATCATGGGCCGGCTTGGCCCGAAGGAGCGGCGCTTTCTCGCCGAAATCCTGTACGGTTTCATCACGCGCAACTATCATCGCGTCGCCGAGGTGCATTTCGAAGCGGGCTATGTGCCTTCGCATCACTCGGTGGAGGATTTCGCACAGGCAATCCGCGCCATCGGCGAGCCGATCCACAAGCGCGCCGCCGACGAAATCTCGATGGCGAAGCTGCTGACTCTGCTGTTCGAGGTTACCGGCCTGTTCGACATGCGGACGCGGCCGGAATTGCTGCTGCTGCAGAAGACCATGGTGGTGGTCGAGGGCGTTGCGCGATCGCTTGATCCAAAGCTCGACATGTGGTCGACGGCCGAGCCGGTGGTCCGCGACTGGATCGAACGCAATCTCGGTCCCGCGGGGCGCATTGCCGGCGCGGCCGAGGGTGCGGCGGAACTCGGCCGCTTCGCTGCCCAGGTACCCGGGCTCCTTTCGCGCGCCGGCGTCCTGATGGAGCAGCTGGACGCCGCCACCCGCAACGGCATCGTGCTGGCGCCTGAAACCGTTGCAGACATTGGCCGCGCCGAGGCGCGACGCGGCCGCGCCACGGCGCTGGCGCTTTGGGTCATTGCCGCCCTGCTCGCTTACATTGTCTATCTGCTCAAGTAATGGACCCCGCTGTTAACCATGATACCTTGGCCAGCCAGTACCGGTTCGTTGTCGGGTGGCGCGATGTGTTAACGAGTGCGTCAGGTTCGAGATCATGACCGGCAAGCGCATTCTTCTCGTCATCGGCGGCGGCATCGCCGCCTACAAATCGCTCGACCTGATCCGGCGGCTGCGCGAGCGCGGAGCGAGGGTCCGCTGCATCCTGACCAAAGCCGGCCATGCGTTCGTCACACCGCTCTCGGTCGGTGCGCTGTGCGGCGAGCGTGCCTTCACCGATCTGTTCGATCCGCAAAGCGAATTCGACGTGGGACATATCCGGTTGGCGCGCGACACAGATCTCGTCATCGTTGCCCCCGCCACCGCCGACCTGATCGCGAAAATGGCCGGCGGCCATGCCGACGATCTGGCGTCCGCCGTTCTGCTTGCGACCGAAAAGATTGTCCTTATTGCGCCGGCGATGAATCCGGCCATGTGGGCGCACGCCGCAACCCGCCGCAATGTCGCACAGCTCGAGGCCGACGGCGTCCGGATGGTCGGGCCCAATACTGGCGAAATGGCTGAGAGCGGCGAAGCCGGCACCGGACGCATGGCGGAGCCGCTCGAGATCGCCGACGCCGCGCTGCGCATTCTCAATGCGTCATCGGCGGACCCGGAAAAACCGCTCGCGGGAAAGCGCGTGCTGGTCACCTCCGGCCCCACCCATGAACCGATTGATCCGGTCCGCTACATCGCCAACAGGTCGTCGGGAAAGCAGGGTCACGCCATCGCCGCGGCTGCAGCGCAAGCGGGAGCGGATGTGGTTCTGGTGTCCGGCCCGGTGCATTTGCCCGACCCCGCTGCGGTCAAGACAGTTCACGTGACAACCGCGCACGAAATGATGTCCGCGGTGAAGCAAAATCTCCCGGCCGATGTTGCGATCTTCGCAGCCGCCGTGGCTGATTGGGGCATCGGGGAGCCCGGCACCCAGAAGATCAAGAAAGCGACATCCGGCGCTCCCGCGCTCACCCTGACCGAGAATCCGGATATTCTCGCAACCGTGGCCAAGCTCAAGAGCGGGCGGCCGCGGCTTGTGATTGGCTTCGCCGCCGAGACCGAAAAGGTGATCGATCACGCCAAGGAAAAACTCAAGCGTAAGGGCTGTGACTGGATCGTGGCCAATGACGTCTCGCCGGCAAGCGGCGTGATGGGAGGCGATCACAACACTGTCCACCTTGTAGCCGCCGGCGGCGTGGAGTCCTGGCCGCCCCAGTCCAAAGACGACGTCGCCCGCAGCCTGATCGCCCGGGTGGCGGACGCGCTCAAAGAGAGCCGGACGTGACAGATATCGAAATTGAGGTCGTGCAGCTCCCGCACGGCGCAGGTCTGCCGCTCCCCAGCTATCAAACGGCCGGAGCGGCCGGTCTCGACCTGCTGGCCGCGATTCCCGATAACCAACCGCTGCATCTCGCGCCCGGTGCCTATGCCATGGTCCCGACCGGCATCGCGCTGGCCCTGCCCACCGGCACCGAAGGCCAAGTCCGCCCACGCTCAGGGCTTGCCGCAAAATTTGGGGTTACGGTGCTGAACGCGCCGGGCACGATCGATTCGGATTATCGTGGGGAGGTGAACGTCGTCCTCATCAACCACGGCAAACAGCTTTTCTCGATTGATCGCGGTATGCGTATTGCGCAGCTTGTCATTGCGCCTGTCGCAACGATTGGCCTGCGGATCGTTCAACACCTCGATGAAACGGCCCGGGGAGCCGGCGGATTCGGTTCGACGGGCGCGAAAAGTGTCAATTCAGCGTCGAAAGGGTAGACACAATCATGTAATTTACTACCGTTATGCATCATAAACACACAAACGGTGAGTAAATTGGAATGCCGCTGATGTCGCGAAAAGGCATCCTGGCCATCGCAGCGGTCATCGACGTCGCGCTCAACTCGGATACCCGCCCGGTCTCTGCCAAAGC
>NZ_JBKBVB010000026.1:3120-38120 GCF_046289595.1 Pseudorhodoplanes sp. | reverse complement strand
GCCCGGTAGCTCGTCAGGCTCATAACCTGAAGGTCGTAGGTTCAAATCCTACCCCCGCAACCAAAATAATGCCGCCAAGTCAAAGACTTGGCGGCATTTTGCTTTTCGGACCCGTGTTGCATAGGAACGCAAGGCGAACCTGAAAGATGTCAAAGGGTTACGGGCATTACCGGCGATTCCGTGCGACACGGATGCGACACGGGAACGTTCCGATGTTCCGCTGCTGTTCACGTCGGCCAGACCCGACGGCCGATGCTCTTAAACTTGGAAACTGCCAGCGCACCACGCTCGTTTCTGGCCTTGCTGCCTGGTGCGAGCAACGCGGTCTCGATCGCCGCGCGATCGGCCTCCCAAATCGACGTTGGCATGAACTGCTCGTCCATTAGCACCAGCAGAACCGCGTCCCACGAATGTTTGAGCTTGATAGAACCGATGCGTTGGCCCTTGCCCTGACGGTCCACAGCGACGCTGCGGGTTTTGATCTGCAATCGTCGTCCGGCGGGATCAGTCGCGTCATAGCCCGCTTCGCGTGCAGCCGCTAAGGTCAGTCCGAGGAGCCGTGCTGCCTCATACTCGCCAATCTCGCCGGTGATGCCGAGCGGCTTACCGGTCAGCCGGTAATAGTCCGTCGCCAAGGCACGAGCTTTGGCGATTAGGGTGCCGATTTCGTCGAGTGGTGTTGGCATTGGACGGTTGGTGGCGAAACTGATCAGATTGGCCATATTGTCGACAGAGCCTCCGCGATGCCCGCAACCCCTGTCAATCATCCGAATTGCACAATGGAGGATGCCTTCCTGCCGGGTATTCCTGTCGATCGTGTCGTGGCCTGCTACGCAGCTGCGCCGGGGAATGAAATTGCGAGCGGCAAATTTTTAAGTCGGGAGTCATCCGCCGCGCTCGTCGCGAACACATTCGGGTGGTTCTTGGGTCGTGCCGTTGATCTGCCGCCCTTGGTGGGCTGCGATGATCTGGGTTGGCCGGCTGGGGATGTTGGCCTGGAAGTTGTGTTGCGTTTTCCCTGGTCAGGAGGCCGGCATCCCTGCCTCGATGCCGTGGTCCAAACCGGTGCCGCATTGATCGGAATCGAATCGAAGAGATACGAGCCGTTCCGTGCGAAACAGGAGCCGCACCTTTCCGAGGCTTACTGGAGGCCAGTTTGGGGAGACGCCATGGCTGGATATGAGCGGATCCGCGATGGACTTCTTGACGGCAGCACGGCGTTTGCACGTCTCGATGCTGCCCAGCTCGTGAAACACGCCTTCGGTTTGCGGACGGTGGTTCATATGGACAAGCGCATGCTCGGCAAGCGGCCCGTACTCTTCTACCTTTACGCCGAGCCAAAGTCCTGGCCGGACGGTCGTCCCATCTACGAGGCTGATATTGTAGCGCATCGAGCCGAAATCGCGCTGTTCGCTGCGGCGGTCAGCGGAGACGAAGTCGCCTTTGCATCCGCTTCATACCGGGATTTGCTGGGTGCGTGGAGTGCAAGTCAGAATGAAAGCATCCGCACCCACGCGGCAGCGGTGATGACGCGCTTCACCCCTTAGAGGATCGGTCGACGCCGCGAGAATCTACGAGGAAGTCAAATGGCGAAGCCGAAATTCCCATATGTGGGTGACGCGGCGATGCGACGCTTCCTCAAGCTGCACAATTGCCCGACGCCATTCCATGTCGCGCGCATGCGCTTCTGGGGAGAGATCGTCAGCCCGTCTCTCAATGTTTCACCCGTCAAGACCATTTCCAGCTTGTGGCCAGATGGATTGCCGACCTTCGAAAACGGGGACGAGGCGAACAGGTTCTTCCAGACCCTGATGGGGCTATGGAACCGCATGGCTCGACATCAGGATGCATCATCGCCGGTGAGATTGCAGACCGTGGAGTCGCCTTCCACACGCGACGCTTTGCGGGAAGCGGCGGCGATGCGTGTCGAGGAGCTTTATGACGGCTTCATGCACGGGTTCACGGGCGGGAATCGAGAGATGGACGTTCCATCCGGGGTTGCTGAACTGCTTGCGCGGATCGAAAAGGGCATCGAACTCCTTGCCACAGCCCGCAATACCTTTGCTCGGCCGCCCGGTCCTGATGACGCGGGCATGTTGGATGAGCTTGCGCGCGTCTTCCCCGTCGTCGATCACGCGGTGCAGGCCGATCTGAATGCAATTGCTGTTGCGGTGAAGCAGTGGCGAAAGACTCAGATGGCTGGTGGCTTGAGCCGGCCCTCTGCAAAGGCCGGACCGCTGCATTAGCCTCACGCCGCTTCGGTCGCGACGCCATCGAGCCGCACGCGTACGGTGGCGACGCCGTTGCCAGCAGCAACCGTGGCGATGCCGATCGGCACCATGCCGGTGCCGGGAAGCACGACCTGCTTTGCTGTGTCGTCCCAGGCGACACGGGCACCAGCAGCGATGACGGCGCTCACAAGCTTGGGCAGCTCGTAGACGCCGACGGTGGCGATCTCGACGTCGGCACCTTCCGCCACGGTGGTTGCGGCGACACCGAACAGGTTGCCGACCAGCACGCCCTGGCCGGAAGTGGCGCCACCGGTCGGCGCCGTGACAGTGATCATCTCCCCGCGCTGAATGAAATTCTTCATTGGTCAAACTCCTTTCGTGGATTGAATGCGCACTTGGCTCACGCGGCCGGATTGTGCGGCTGCGATGCGCCGTTCGAGGTCGGCAAGCGCCGTCGCCATCTCAGCATCGGTCGCATACGACACACGCCGGCCGTCGTACTCGACAATGCGCAGGCCGACGTAGCGCGCTTTCAGCAGCGCATCGCGCCACGCCTCGAGTTGGGTGAGGTCGGTCATGCCGCAGTCTCCCGCCTGATGCGGCCATGCTTCACCGCGGCGGCGTAGGACATGCTTACGCCAAAACGAGTCGCGATCTCACGTTGGGTTGCGCCGGATGCAATGAGGTAGCGGATTGCAGCTACATCGGCGTCGGATACCCGAGCTTTCGGGCTCCGCGCGCCCGTCAAAAGTGTGCCATGCCTGCGTTTGTGACCGATATTTTCTTTCTGCGTAACGTACGCAAGATTGACCGGTCGATTATCTCCCGAGTTTCCGTTCAGGTGAGCCACCACCAGTCCGGCTGGACGAGCTCCATGCCATGCCGCCGCTACGAGATGAGCAACGGCAAAGCGCTTGCTGCGGATCGAGACATGCCGATAACCCTTCTTGTCGGTCCATACCCGTAATCTTCGGAACAAGGGATTCTGACACCATCGGCCCGGCGCAGTGCTCCAGATGTTGCCATCTGCATCGGCGAGATAGCCCTGGATGCCGGGAATGGTTCGCATGTCAATCATGGGCGCTACGCTCCAAAATTTACATACCAGCCGCGCCAGTCGATGAAGCCGGCGCCAAAGTCGAGGATCACCCGCACCTCGACGCCATCTACGTCCCAGCCGGATTTGCTTTCGACCTGCGGTCCCTCGCCACCGGCGAGGTAGGCATATTCCAGGCCGTCGATCTCGCTCGGGTCCGCGACCACGTACCAGCGCGTGGCGCTCGACAGCCGCGGCTCGACCACCAGAGACAGCGATCCCGAAAACGGGTTCACGTCGGCCGCCTTTGCCGCAGCGATCGTGGCGAGCCATTTCTCGGCCGTGGTCTCCTGCGCGGGCGGCACCAGCAGGTACTTGGGCGTCGCGCTGATGCGCTGGCCGGAAAGCCCCGTCTGGCTACGCATGGCGAGGCGCGCGGCCGAGAGCGTTGCGTCAGCGATGGCACCGCCGGAAGCTGCCTTGTTGCCATGGTCGGCATGGAACAGCGTGTCACCATCCTCCATAGCCGGGCCGTTGCCGCTGTTTGCCTCCAGCAGATCGACCAGGGTCTTGGCCTCGGTTTCAGCCGCGGCTTGGCCCATTCGGCGCGACAGGTCGGCGAACGCGCCGAGGTCGTCATTGACGAGGACCTGGCGGGTGACGCCGATCTTGCGGGCGAAGGTCTCGACCTTGTAGGCCTCCTTGGCCTCGGCCATGGTGCCGGCCTGGATTTCGCCATGCTCGTTGAGCTTTTCGAGCATCGGCGCTTCACCCAGCATGATCTTGTTCACGGTGCGGAAGTCACGTGCCGTGGTCTGCCGGCCAAGGCGGCGGATACCGACCGGTGCCGCTTGATAAGCGGCTCGCAGCGTGCGGCCGATGGTGTCGCCCACGATCAGGCCGAAGTCGCTGGTGGTGTGTAGCGCGCGAGTGATGATCGCGGCCGGTGACAGCCCGGTCACCGGGTGGCCCCGTAGGATCAACAGCTCGCGCGCCATCTCGGCGCAAGTGGCGTAGGCGTAACGCCGCGCCGGCTCCGAAAGCTGGTGCTGCGGATTGATGCGAGCGTAGAGCGCCTCGCCCATGTTGCGGACGCGCACCCGGGGATCGTCGTGGCTGTCGAGCACCTCGACACGCGTCTGCTCGGTGCGCAGCGCACCACCGCCGCGGCGGGCGAGCTCGTCGAAGGCCGCACGCCGCGCCTCGTCGGCGGTAGCACCACGGTCGATCAGCCCATCGACGAACTCCTGGCCGAGCCCGGCAATGCGGGCGATCGAGCGAATCTCCGCATTCACCTGAGCGCGGTTCTGCACCGCGTCGGTATTATCAACGGGCGGCGTTCGCGCTGCATTGTCAGCATTGGCGTCGGCCTCGGGCATGTTGCCTCCTGTGCGAACGGTTGCGCCGGGGTCGGCCGGCGTCGGAACGAGCGAGATTTCGATGGGCGTCCAGGCAACCGCTGTGCGCACGCGCTCGGCCGTGACGGGATCGGTGGTGTCCTGCCAACGCTCGACCGTGTAGCCGACCGAGACGTGGCGCAGGATGCCCGCGAGCACGTCCTGCCAGATCGGCTCGACCTCGGGCCGGGTCGAGAATTGCAGAACCGCGGTGCCTTGCCGGCCATCGACGCGCGCATCGCGCACGGTGCCGAGAACGTCGCGCACCGCGCTCTGCCGGTGCGCATCGAGCACCGAGGCGCCGATCAGCCGCGACAGATCGACGGCCTCGGGATCGAGCGACAGCCGTTCGAGATAGAAGCCGGCGGCATCGCGCCGGCGCACGGCCGCTCCGGTGGTCCACACCGCCTCGACGGTGCGCCCCTCCGGATCGGCTGTCTGCGGCGCAAGCGCCGCGCGGCGGACGAAAAGCTCAGGCATTGGCGCCCTCCATGGCCGGCTGGTCAGGCGAGACCGTTGTGTCGAAGGAAAGCCCGAAACGCTGTTCGCGGGCGCGGTCGGCGGCAATCGCGGCGTCCACCTCCTCGATGTCGTAGCCACGCTCGGCGATCGACTGGCTGCGGCTCTTGAGGCCGGCGCGGATTTGCTCGATCTCGGCGCGGGCGTCCTTCAGCGGATCGACCCAGTCCCATTTCGGCGGCAGCCAATCGCAGGCGAGGAAGGCCGCCGGATCGCGGTCAAAGGCGCGGGCGTCGATCGCACCCGTAAGCGCGGCAAGCCGCACGAAGCGCTCCCACACCGGCCGGCAGAACTGGAAGACGATGACCGAATACTGCAGTTGCTCGATGCGCCGACGGAATTCGAGAAGCCCGGCGCGGATCGAGGAATAGCTGACGCCTTCGAGGTCGCCGGACACGAGCTCGTAGGGCACCCCGAGGCCGGCCGCGATCGCGCGGATGTGGTTCTTGACGAAGGCGCCGTAGTCGCCGGGATCGGCCGGATCGGAGAACTGGATATCGGCGCCGGGCGGCAGCGGAATGAGGCTGCCCGGCTCCATGCCGACCTGCAGCACACCGTTGACCGCTCCACCGCCGTTGAGCCCCGCCACCGTGCCGTCCGGATCGCGGATGAAGCCGGTAAACAGCGCCGCGACTTTGGCTTTGACCAGCGCGGCGTCCTCGTACTGGTCGAGTTCATGCAGCCGTAGCAGCACCGGCGCGAGCCAGGTGATGCCCCGCAACTGCCCGGGCGTGAGCGCCTGGAACAGGTGCGCCATGTCGGAGGCAGGCACGCGCACGTTGTCGAGCGCTATCGGCGCGAGCGCGTCTCCCGGCCGGTGCCGATAGCAGTGATAGGCAACACGCCGGCCTGATCCGTCAAACTCGATACCGGCGCGGATGCGTGCGCCACCGCCGATCTCGCGATGCAAGTCGGTCGGCACCTGCTCGCGGTCGATTAGTTCGACTTGCAGCGGTGGCAAACCATCGACCATGTCCGCGACGCGCAGCCGGGCGAACGACTCGCCGCTCTCGACCATGGCCCGAAGCGCCAAGGCTTGCAGACCGTAGAAGTCGGTCAGGCCATTGGCGTCCGCGCGATCGGTCCATTTCGCCCACAGCCGGTGCAGCGCGTCGCGCACATTCGAGTCGGGATGCGCCGAGCGCGGCTTGATACCGGTGCCGACCGCATTGGCGATCAGCGCCTGCACCGCCGCGGCGACCCAGGGATTGTTGCGTGCGTAATAGCCAGCGCGCCGTGCCGCGACCGTGGTGCCAGCCAGGATCGCGGCGTTCAGTGATTCGACGCTCTTGGCACCTTCCCAACGCCGACCACCGCCGGCCGCGTCGAACGCTCGGCGGCGGTCCAACCCCAGCACTCGGCGGATGGCAGGCCACATGCAAAGCATTGTGGGACAGCGGTCATGGCAGGCCTATCCAGAACGTTTTGGTATCATTGGTAGTTGTTGCCAGCCCCTAGTAGGCCAAGAGCCAAGACGTCATCGGCGCATCTGGATGCTACTCACTGTCTGTAGATTCAAAGGCATCAATAAAAGACACTGGTGCACAGATTTCCGATTCAAGAATCGCGCACCGGTGGATGAAAAAATCAAAGGCACTCCGCAGGCCCAGTTCTCCTCTCACCTCTATCCTGGCAGCCAATATCCGGGAGTTTCGTGAACGCAAGGGTCTGTCCCAAGAGGAGTTCGCGGACATCTGCGGACTGCACCGCACCTATGTCGGTTCGGTTGAACGTGGCGAGCGGAATGTAACGCTCAGCACGCTGGAGATATTCGCCTCGGTGATGGGCGTTTCGGTCCCGCAACTACTCACCGGCAAGACATCCAGAAAATGAGCTCAGTACCAACAGGCGGGGGGAAACTCCCGGGAAAGACTCTGTACGCCGGTCGTCGCCGCGCGATGACCAGGACTTCAGGGTTCAAGGTACACAAAGACACTACGGGTGGAGAGTTTCGTCGGCACTTTGAGAAGCAAATTCCACTTGAGCGCGGTGAACAAGTCGAAGTCACTTTCCATATTGCGGGTCACTCCAAAGGCAATCTCATCGGATATGGACTATGGTTTTGGCATACCGCAGGGGTAACTCGGAGTTTGCAGGGCGGCCCAACCAAGCAGACGCTTACCGATTACCGTGACGCCGGCTGTTGGAATAAGGCTGGCAGCATGTGGCAAGCCCAAGATGCAGAACAAGTGGACGTCATTTTTACGCTGACCGCCAACACCAAATCGGCTGTCGCGCTGTATGGGCCGCTCTGTGGGCGCATTCAGCACAAATATCTCGACGATGCGCGACCTGAGCTGATGCGCAATATGTATCAGTTTGCTCCGGAGGCGCTCTTTATCAGTGATGAAGGTGCAGGAGAGGTCATCATTGAAGCAGCTAAAAACGCTTCTTCTGCTGACCAGCCTTTGATTCTTAAATCGTGCAACCGTTGTGGACGCTATTTGCCCATCAACGTATCTATCGAGCGAGACCAGCTGAGTTTTAGCAACCATTGTGTGGCAGAACACAGGCGCCCTTGCCAACACGCCACTTTCAGTCGGCTTCGTAACAAAGACGATAGCAATGAAACGTTGAGATTGGACTACGGGTTTCAACTGGAGTGTCGCTTCTGTAAAAAGTTCGAAGTGAATGCGGCGCATAACCCGCAGCGCACATCGGCACAGATGAAGGAGGACGCCGCGCGCCGTCGAGCTTTCGAGCTTCTGCTCGCAGAGCTCTATGGTGGCACGCCGCAGCTTCGATATCGGCATGATACGGGCTCCGAACTCGCTGATGACGTTTGGAAGCGATTCGGGGGCGCTTGTTTCAATTGTGGAGCGAAACTGCCAACGCCTCGCCACATGCATCTCGACCACACGAGGCCGCTGGCGCTTCTGTGGCCTCTCGATGCGACCGCTACCGCCCTCTGTGGTTCGTGCAATAGTGCGAAAAGAGATCGCGCGCCTCCGGACTTCTATTCACCCGAGAAACGCGTAGCATTGGCGAGAATCGCCGGTATTCCGCTCGAAGACCTCAACAATCCGCATCCCAACGACGAGGCTCTCGGTCGTTTGTTGGGCAAGCTCGACTGGTTCTTCGGCGAGTTCCTTCTCCGCGATGAAATGACCAAGGAGCGGGACGGCAAGGTAGCTGGTGAGCTCGTGGTGAAGGCGTTGCAGAAGGTACTCGCGCGGAGCCAGAAGTACCACCGCGTCAATCTTCAGGCCGAGTATGAACGGCTGCGTGCCAGGAAGCTTTAGCCGCCCATCAGGTCGCTGTCAGAATCAGGTAAGTGTGACCGTGCACGGTCCCCTTGTCGCGAACACCGTGCGATTCGCAGTGCTCAACCCCTTCCGTAAAAACATCAGCAAGCGAAAACCACGGTTCTATTCGCTTAGCGAGTTCCGCTCCCATGTCGCATTTTGCGCTGTGGCCCAGGTGCAATACAAGCAGGCCATCGTCCCTTAGCCTTTCGCGCGACGATGCGAAGAACGATCGGTAGACGTCGAGATTTTGCTTCTGTCTGACTTCAACGAAGTTGGCGATGCGAACATCAAAATCTTCGCGCTCCCACCCAACAAACCAAAAGCGCATCCAATTGGTCATGTAGAAGCGCGTCGAATCGAAAAAAGGAGGAGACGTGATGATCGCGTCCGCTTGAGGGATGGAGCTCGGCCAAACTGTGGTACAATCCCCCTGAACCGATCCGCCCCACGCCCGCGTAGCACTTGTCAGTTCATCGTACAGACGTGCCAATTTTTCGCGTAGCCGAGGCATCAGCTCCCGATGTTCGAATGCCCCGGTCGGCTTGAAGGGCGTCACAGGATGGCTACGCCGGCTTAGGGCATAGGGTCGATTTCCATGCAATAAGTGCAGAGTGCAGGCGAACAAGAGTGCCCACTCTGGTCCACTGTCCCAACGAGACAAGAAGAACGAGCGAGCCGCAATAACTTCACGCAAGGTCTCGGGATGGAAATATTCAGGGATAGGGCTATTGAAGCGCACTTGAGCCGCACGTTCGATGTCTGCCCGCTTTAGCTCGTGTGTGCCAATTGCGGAGTTCAATTCATCGAGCAGAGTATCGATCTTTCGGGCAGACGGTTTTGCAACCTTTGCAAGCGTGAGAACATGACCGAGCCTCGAAACGTCAATGCCAAACCCACGTCGTCCCATTCGGCAGGCTTCCAACGGAATGGTGCCTGCTCCTGAAAAGGGATCAACCACGATGTCGCCGGGGGACGAAAAGCACTGAATCAGGTGGTGCGCCAAGGCCGGTTTCATCTTGCCTTGGTATGAGCACATCGAGTGTACGGGCCCACCCCAATCGCGTTTTGCATAAGGCTGGAGCTGGTGAGGAAGTGTCTTCTTGAATGCTTCCCATTCCTTCAGCCAATTGTCCTTACTGCCGGTCTTCTGGGTGACAGCAGCCATTGGTCCTGACTTGTTTGCTGATGGGTTAATGCTCCGCAGGTTCGTCGCTCGCTCAAAAACCAGAAGCTGCTGACGTACGGTCTCGCCATTCTTGGATTTGCGCTTCCTAAGATGGACCCTCTCGATGGTGCGAAGGCCCATGCTTTCGGCTACTTCGACCAACAGGTCGTCGGTCGGCACATGTACGCGGTTATATATGCTGTCGCCGATATCGATGCAGAGTTTTCCACCGGGGCGTAAACACTTTCCAACTGATGACAAAACGACTGCCATGTCATGGAAGTATCCGCCGACCATTTTGGCGATGCGCGAGTCATAGGCATTTCGCTCGATTGTGCGGACGACGCGCTCCACGCCTTCGGTGACAGGCTGCCACCTGGTGCCAGCGTGAACATCATTGATACCGGACGTGATGACCTGATCTCGTAAACGTCGGAGATCATCTTTGTCGCTTAGATGTCGGAGATACCAGAGCTCGAGGCGTGCATTGCGAATGTAGTTGGTCCCGTTCAGATAAGGAGGACTGGTAATTACGCCGTCCCATTTGTCATCCAGATGCTGATCAAGCGTGCCGGCCGTCGCGCAGACAAAATGCGCTTCCGCGTTCAACCTACCAGCGCGCGTTAGATCGTCACCTTGAGCAATGAGCCGGTCAATTACTGCCTCAACCGGATGAGGGAGGCCGGCCGCCAGCTCTTTCGGAGTTCGGTATCGTAGATCCCCGGCTCTCTTTAGACGGGATGAAGGAATTAAGCTTGAGAGCACCGCGACTGTGAAACAATCCCCAAGCAAACTGTCCTTTTGTTTGATCTCGTCGTTCAACGTCCGAAGTCGGAGAACAGCGTCTAGCGAGTCGTCATCAAAAAAAACGCTCGTTCCAAACGTCCTAGCATAAGCTGCGCGCAGGGCTTCATCTGGTGACGATCCAGCAACTCGGCGCTTAAGCCCCCTCGCAACAACTCCCAGCTCCCGAACAAGCGAATATCTCTGCAAGTGTTCCAATCGAAGTACTGCAAGTTTTGTTTGCGCGATAAACGCCATCGCAGGGTTCGCTTCTGAAAACGCGCAAGCGATACCAGTTTGTCCGAGAACTATCGGGGTTGTTCCCGTACCGGCAAATGGCTCAATTATCCGCTTCGCTGTTTGCAGGTACTTCTGTCTGACGCGCTCCACGAAGCGAGGCGAGTAACCCTCAATGTACGGAAACCACGAGTGGAGGGGGGCTTCGCTGCTGTCACGGAATGTTGCATCCAGGGGCGCTAAATCCAGGTCAAAGCTGTCGCGGCTGTTGCCAGAGGATTCAAATAACTTGAGTTGCTCTGCATTGCTGGGAGCCCCCTTGCGCCGCGCAGTCGGTTTCCACCCCGCGGGCCGACCTGTGCCAATCGGCAGGTCTGCAAAAATTGCCTGATCTTTGAGAGGGTTGCCCATGTCCTGACTGTGAGCATAATGCCCGAATCGTCAAGTCGCCATTTTACGTCATCCACCTCGACCGGATGATCTTAGACCGTCCAGCCGGCACCGGCGTCGCGCAGGCCAACACGCCCCTGCGCGGGCTGACGCCGAGACTATCGGCCTCCTTGTTAAGCCGCAGCCCCATGCTGATCAGCCCATGCAGCGCGGCCATGGCATAGACTGTGGTGTCCAGCGCCTCGTTGCGCTCGCCCTCGCGGCGCGGCTGCCACAGCCGAATCGGCCGGCCGCGCTCGAAGCGGGTGACGACCCGCTCGGCGGTGAGCTGGCGGAAGAACTCGGCATCGCGCTCGTTCGGGAAATGCAGGTAGCCAGGCCCAGGCTCGGAAAGCCGCAACCGTGCGAACAGCGCGTCCTTGGCGGCATCGACGCCGATCAGGAACAGCGGCACCTTGCCCTTGGTGCGCGAAGGCCGCCGCGGCCAGAGCGGAATCCCGGGACCGCCGCGGCCCTTGATCGCCCAGATGCGGCGATGTAGCCGCGTTCGGCAATATTCGTAGGCGGCTTTGGTGTGCTGCCCGCCAGTGTCCACCGCGACGGCGCGAATAGACATGTCGGCAATCGTTGGCGTGTGCGGATAAGTTGTCTGCAGCGCGGTGTCGAGATCGGCCCACACCCTCGGGCCTGACGGATCGCCCCAGATCACCCGGTAGTCGATCGACCAGGACTCCTCGTCGCGGCCCCAGCCGATGACGTGCAGCTCGAGACGGTCGCCTTGCACATCGACGCCGGCCGTGAGCACGGCGACGCCCTCGGGCAGCAGCGCGCCCCAATCCTCGCGTCGGGCCAATAACGGATCGGCATCGATCACGTCGCCGGCCTGGTCCTCCCACGTTTCGGCGAGCTTGGTGTTGGTCCAGACTTGCAGGCGCGGCGGATCGCGATAGACCTGGCCATGTTCGATCGCGATTTCGGCCCAAGTCTCGAATGGCGAATAGAGGCTGGACAGATGGAAGCCGGCCGTCTTGCCATCGCCGGCCTGCGTCGCGCGCCAGCGGCCCGACGAAAGCAGCGCTGGTTTCTGGTGCTCCTCGTGAACGGCGCCGCAGTCGGGACAAACGCGGTGCGCGCGCTCGCGCCGGCCCTCGGGCCATTGAATCTGCGCCCATATGATGGGGGCGTAGCTGCCGCAATCCGGACAGCGGACCTCGTAGATGCGACGGTCGGATTCCTCGTATGCCGCCTCGATGCGCGAGAACCCTTTCAGCGTCGGGGTCGAGACCATTACGATCTTGCGTCGGCCACGGAACGTGACGGTGCGCTGGATGGCGAGCGCCACCGGGTCGCCTTCGCCCGACACGTCGGCCGGATACGCATCCACTTCGTCGAGGAACAGATAGCGCGCCGGCGTCGAGCGCAGGCCGACGCCAGAGGCCGCCCCGACCATCACCAGCTGACCGCCGGGAAAGAGCTTGCGGAATTGACTGTTGCCGGGCTCCTTCCTGCCCGGCTCGACCACGCGGTCGCGGAGCGCAGGCGAGGCCGCGATCATCGGATCGACACGCGTTGAGGTGTTACGCCGCACGGCATCCATGGTGGGCTGCACCATCAGCATCAGCCCAGGTGCATGATGGATGACGTAGCCCAGGAAATTCAGGCCGGCCTCCGTGCCGCCGAGCTGCGCGCCCTTAACGAAAACGACTCGTTCGGTCGGATCGCTGGCGGAAAGGCAATCCATGATCTCGCGGAGATATGGCGTGCGCGATGTGCGCCAGCGCCCAGGCTCAGCCGAGAGGTCGGGTAGCATGCGGTGCTCGTCCGACCATTGCGAGACCGTCAGCGCCGGCTCGGGCGCAGCACCGTCGCGCCAGATGTCGTCCACCCATATCGCCACATCATTCATCGGCGAGCACCTGCAAAGGCGTGCGGGCGAGGTCGAGCAAGTGCTCGCGCATCAACCGATCGAGCGAGGCGAACGTGCGAGCCGGGTCGGCGCCGAGCTCTGCGGCGAGCTGCGGCGCCGTGCGGGCGACCCACGCCATGTGCGCATCGCGCTCGCGGCGGGCGCGTGCGAACACGGCCGATTTCACCTCGGCGCGGCTCACCATATCGCCGCGCTCTTTGTCCAATGCGAGCCGCGCGCGCTGCACCTTAAGAATCTCGTGCAGGCGCTTCGCCTCAGCCAGCGTCGGCGCGGCTGCAGACGCCTGGGTGCCGCCCTTATTACGGCGATCGGCGTCGAGATTGTCCTCCATCCATTGCAGGCCCGCCTCGACTTCGATGCGACCGTCCGGCCGCACCGGCAGCCCTTGTGCGATCAATTGCGAGATGCGTCCGCGCGTGAGGCCGACACGTGCCGCAAATTCGGCCTTGGTTGCAACACCTGGCGCGGTGGTTAGTTTAGCCATTTCGCGCCCCGCAGAATGGCGAACGGTCGCGCCTCCGCCCCCCGCATACGAAATCGCCCAAGAGGAACCATTGCGTGCGGAAGATTCCCAACGGTTCTGACCAGGATTGGCACCCCGTATGCTTCCAGCCGGCCGCCGGCGAAGGCTCCGAAGGGATCGAAAGGATGTTCCCATTTCGGCGTTCAGCATGTCGCGAGGGCGATAGTACGTCGATATAGGAGAATCCTTTCGATCCCTTCGGAAGCTTCGGACGGCGTGCTGCTCGGCGGTCAGTATTCGTTTGCGTCGAACCCGTCATGGCTCCCTCCCATGGTGGTTGACCGGACCAGCAGCCGGACGCCGCGGAAGCACGCCCGGCGTGTCGCCGGGTGCTGGCAGCGCTCGAATTTGCGGGCATCGAGATTGCGGCTGAACCGCTTGATTGATCCAACGTACTCACCGCCAGCGGTGCACCACTCCCGCCAGGACGCATACAGGTCCTTGACCTCCTCGACCGCGTCCGGGTTGTCGGTTGCGCACCGCTCGGCGAGGAAGCGGCCAATCGCATCTTCGTCCGCCAGATAGCTGCTGGTGGCATCAAGGACCGCGGCCGGTGGGCTGAGGCCAACCTGCTGCCACTCCAGGCAGCCCTCGATCGCCCAGGCCAGAATGCCGGGCCACTCGGCCTTGAGCTTTTCGGCCAACTCGGGGTCGCGCTCGACCTTGGGGATCGTGACGGTGAAGGGCACGAGGTTGAAGCGCCGTTTCACCGCCTCATCGACATTGCGCAGCGACGGTTTGTGATTGCCAGCAATTAGGAGTTTGAACGCAGGCTGGAACGTGAAGAAGTCCTGCCGCATGAACCGGGCGCTAATGGCGTCGCCGCCGGTGAGCGCCTTGATCCGCGATTCGGCCCAGCGCTGCCCGTCCTCGGTCTCTTGCGCGATGACGGCGCGCGCACCGCGCAGCATGGCAAGATCGGTCGGATGGCGGTCGCTGTTGCTCGCGGTAAAGGTCTCCATGGCGGCGATGGTGGAGTAGTCGCCGAGAATCCCGTGCCAGGTATTGAGGAACACGCCCTTGCCGTTGCCGCCGGTGCCATAGAGGAAGAACAGCGCGTGGTCGCGGATCGAGCCGGTGAGGCAATAGCCGAGCATACGCCGGCTGAAGGCGACGAGGTCACGGTTCCCGTCAAACACGCGATCGAGGAACGAGAGCCACAGTGGACATTCACCACCTGGGGCAACCACCGTCATCTTGGTGATCAGGTCGGCGCGCGCGTGTGCGCGAAGCGCGCCAGTCCTGAGATCGATAGTGCCGCCCGGCGTGTTCAATGCCCAGGGGTCGGCATCCCAATCCTCGGTCCTCGCCGCATGCCGGCGGTCGGCGCGCGCCAGCCGTTCGATGGCGGCGACGGTCTTGGCGCTTGCCACTATGGAGGCGAGCTTGGCGGGACCTTTCTTCTCAACGATTTCAGCAGATCCCTCACGTGCGACGGCGCGAGCCAGATCGAATGCCTTCAGCGTTTCGTCGATCCGCCAGCGTTGGCCGTCCCAGATCAGCCACCGCCCCCACAGGTTGACGAAGCGAAGGTCATGCTCGTGGCGGCCGGTGAAGCGCAGCGCCAACGACTCATCCGCGTATTCGATCGGACGGTCAATCGCCTCGGCTTCGCCGTTCAGCGTCCGGCCGCGTTTGAGCATTTCGTCGAGGAGGTCGTGCACGTCACCCATGGTCGCCTCCCCCTAAGCGGTGTAGCGCCCGGGCGCCAAGCTCACGGCGGGCGATGCTGGCGACCGTGGCAACGACCTCATCATCCGGCAGGGGCGGCTTGCAGCGCGTCGCGTTGAAGGCCAGCACGAGATCAAGACAGATATGCGGGTCGAGCCGCCGGCCGAGCAGCAAGCCTGAAAGGCGAGCGATGGTGACGTTGCGCTCGCCATCGACGGCGCCGTCGCGCGTCAGGCTGCGCCACTCGGCGGCTTTTCGAGCCTTGTTCACTGCCTTGGTCGCGGTGACCCGTTCGAGCAGCCACGCGGGCGCTTCGGCGAGCGGAACGTCCTCGGGATGGTGATCAACGGAGATCGCGTAGGGTCGGCCACTCATGTGCAACGAGGGTGGCGCGACGATGTACCCACCGTCGCCGCGGACGTCGAGGCCTGGTCCTACCGCACCGGCACTGTTCGGGATTTTGCATCCCGGATGACGAAAGATGATGTGCTCGCCGCCACCGCCGGTCAGGAAGCGCCAAGTCGCCGGCAGGGGACCGTGCTCGCTTTCCAAAGACGCAAGCGTTTCATCGCCCGCATGGCGCGGGTCGATATCGAGCACGATGATGCCACTCGCCGCGCCCGTGGCGATGCCGATGTTGAAGCGCGCGCTGTGGAACCACTGCTCGGCTTTGGCGGGGTCCTTGCTCGCATCCTTGAGCCCGTTCCTGACCAGCCGGCCAAAGGGGTGCTTGGCCGGTTGCCGGCACTCATCGCGGCCGCACGAGCATTGAAGCGCGCTGTTTCGTGCGAACGGAAAATGCAGCGGCAGCACGGCAAAGCCGAGCGACAGGTAAAGCCGCGCGTGGTGGAGGAGCGTTGTCGCCATGACTAGCCGTCGAGCTCCCAGGCGGCGAAATCATCTCGGTCCATGTCATCCGGGGTATATTCGCGTCCTGCGAGGCGCTCCGTGCCAGAGTAGACCGAGGCCAGCAGAAGGCGAGGGTCGCGATGAGCCGCGACCGTCATGTGAAGATGACAATCGAGCTGTGTTCGCAGCCGATCCAGCACCTCAATGGACTGGGCAGCGCTACGATGAATTCGTGATCCAACGCGCGTCCGTCGCAGAATGAGTAGCAGGCTATTCCGGCAGTCCTTGATGCAGTTGCCAATCGCGACATGCTCGTCGGGTAGCAGGACGGTTTGCTGGCTGACTGTCACGGCATTCGCTCCTGTTGTTCGATCCACTGCAGGAGCGTGGAACGACGCGCACAAATAATTGCGCCAATCCGAAACGTCGGCATCCGCAGTTTGGCGCTCGCGTAGTAGTAAACTTTGCGCCGATGCTTTGCGCTGCCGAACACGAACTTTGCGATCTCGTCGGCGCCGCGCAGCAAGTCGTCGGCAAGCGTCGGACAGACCTCTCCTGTGGCGGGTCCAGCCCGCGAAATTCCATCTGCCATGTTCGTCGCTCCTATTCTCTGATCAGCTCGCCCAGGGCGAAGATCGTGTTTTGCGTCACGGCGAAGGACACCATGGCGTCCCCGCCCACGCTGAACGGTTGTTGTTCGAGGGCCTTTTGGATCGGCGTCTTCGGCGGCTCGAAGCGGGTGATGATCAACATCTTGTCGGATAAGATGCCGTCAGATGATGCCGCGACGCTCAAAGATGCGGTGGCGAACCGCCGCTCGACCGTCACGTTCAGCACGGCCTGTATCGCTTCGCCCAATCCCGTGTGCAGGATTCCGTCGCGAGCCGCCGCGATAAGAGCTGCAATCGCAGGGCCGAAACTGGTCACGTCCTTGAGGAGCGAAAGCCCTTTCGGCAGCGGCAGCCATTCAGCGCGATCCCGTTTGGAGACGGTCTCGCGGGTATGGGGCGGTTCGACAACGGGCAAAGCCCAGAATTTCTCGACTGCTTGGACCGCATCCTTCACCTGATCGGCCGCCATAACCGCAATGAGCAGCCGAGCGCAGTCCTCGGGGGTCATTTTGGCGCCGCCCGGTCCGCGCCCGCCGGTCGACAACAGCCGCGCCTGGCGTAGCAGCCGCGCGTAGATCGCGACGGTTTGCTCGGGCATTGGCAGCACCTTGGCGAGGGTTGGGATCAGGTCGCTCAGCTTGGCCATCGGCCGTTAGTTCCCCTGGATTCGACGTTTTGGAATTTAACACCGAAACGGCTTGCGGCACAAGGGGTATTGGAGTAAAAATCCAAAACCAGGCCAGGAAGCCGCTCGATAAGGCGCCAAGTCTATGGCACCTGGAGGGGCAAGGCTGGCCTAAGTAACTGCCAAAACACAGGAAATCGGCGTGGCGACCATCAAAAAGCGCATCCTGCCTTCAGGCCTGGTTCGCTGGCAGGTCGATTTCGCCGATGCCGGCGGCACGCGCCGGGCCAAGCTGTTCGAGCGCCGCAAGGAGGCCGACCAGTTCTTGATTAGGGTCCGTCCGCAGGTCCTGGCGGGTACCTACATCCACGATTCAGTCTCGATCACGGTGGGCGCGGCGGCGGACGCATGGCTCGCCCATTGCCGCGTGCGGCGCGACGCTGGCCGCCGCATGGAGCGGCGGACCTACGTCGGCTACGAGTGCTACGTCCGCTGCCACATCAAGGACGAGAAGGCCGGCATCGGCGACCTGAAGCTATCGCGATTGAGCCGCAAGGCAGTGAACGATTTCCGCGACCGCCTGCTTGCCTCGGGTCGATCCGAAATGATCACGCGCAAGATCCTGGGCGCGCTGCGGCTGGTTCTCAATCACGCAATGGACAACGGGCAAGTGCATGCGAACGCTGCGCAGGGCGTGCGGGTGCTGCGATCGAGTCGCCTCGACTACAAAGTTTCGGTCCCGGCAAAGCAGGACGTCAAATGCCTGATCGATGGCGCGACGGGGCGGCTTCGCGCCATGCTGGTCGTGAGCGCCCTGTGCGGCTTGCGCGCCTCCGAGACGCGTGGCTTGCGGTGGTCCGACGTGGATTTCGCCAACGGCTTCCTGCACGTGCGCCAGCGTGCGGATTTCTACGGCACGCTCGGCGAGCCCAAGTCGGCCGCAGGCCACCGGTCGGTGCCAGCCGGACCATTCGTGCTCAACACCTTGAAGGAGTGGAAGCTCGCCTGCCCGAAGGGCGATCTCGATCTGGTGTTTCCATCGAGCGACGGATCGGTCGCCGATCACGCCAACACGGTGCGCCGGCATTTCAAACCGTTATGCGACAAGCTGAAGATCAAACTGCGGTGGCACGACATGCGGCATTTTGCGGTGTCGCTCTGGATCGAGCAGGGGTTCTCGATCAAAGAGGTGATGACCTTCGCCGGCCACGCCTCCGTCCAGATGACCATGGAGCGCTATGGGCATCTATTCCCGACGCCAGACCACCAGCACGCCATGGCGCAGGTCGAGCAGCGTGTATTCGGCTGACGCGAACGCTCACTACACTGTCGGTCCGCCAGGGTAGCCGGGAAACACACCCCGAGCGTTCTCATGCAAAATCACGCGATCAAAATACTTCTCGACCAGGGGAATGTCGGTTCCAACACCGCAAAAAAGAACGGTCATGCAGTCATGGTGCGGCAGAAGGCCTTTTCGTATGCGGCGTTCGTCCCTGTAGCAAGCTGCTCGTGGCCGGTAGGCTTCGGCTTGACCAATCGATAGGCGTTCATGGTCGCGCTTCATTTCGACATGTATGGCCAATGTCCTTTGCTCGGCATTCTGCAAAAAGAACATCGCGTCAATCTCCATAGAAACTGAATCATTGATGCGGCAATCGCAGGAGGCGCATGGTTCGTACCAGTAATTTGACCAGAACGGGCACACCATCGAGTCGGTTGGGTCTCGCGCCTGCCATTGCTCTCGCCAAAGCGGCTCGGCAGCTGCGTAGGCTCCTGCAAACTCAGTTCCGTTTAATAGGAATGTGCGCGCCGCTGCGTTGTCTCTGACTCCTCGTGCGATGGCCGCGAGATATGGCTGCGCGGCCAATTGATAGCGGCACCTCCCCTCGTAGAATTCGGGCATCGGAATTGGTCCCCCTCGCGCGTTATACGCCGTCAGGGCGTCGCTGATGGTGGAAGCCGCCCATTCTTGAAGGCGCAATAGCTGCACTGTTGCGAAAGGATTTCGGTTAGTGCCGTTGCGACACGGTTGCGACACGGGCGGGCCGAAATTTACGAACTCTTTGAGATCACAAACGGAATTGAACCGCTTGAGCGGGCTCATAACCTGAAGGTCGCTGGTTCAAATCCAGCCCCCGCAACCAAATTAATGCCGCCAGGTCAAAGACTTGGCGGCATTTTGCTTTTCGGGTTCGCTGCGTCGGAATGGTTCGAGTCAACAACGAGTGAACAAAATCCATGGCGGGGAGTGGCGCGTGCCGACAGCAGAACTCGCGTTATAGTTTTTGAAGTGCACCCCGTTTCGACCGGACGCCGGCAAGGACTTCAGGCGTATCGCGACACGGTACGACAGGCTGGCCCGAAACTATCTAGCCTAGCCTCCGTCTGTCTTGCGGCCGCCCTCGTCTGGTGGCTTTAATGAGTCTCAACCCTAGAGCGTTGGGTCCGCGATCTTCAGTAGCGTAGCTGCGTTGCGAAAGCAGATCTTCTCCATGTCGGTTAACGGCAGCTCCAATCGCTCCAGGACAGCGATCGTATCGCGGATATAGCCGGGGCCGCGCTCGGGATCGAACGGACTGTCGGACGCAAACAAGACTCGATCGCTCCCGTAAAAGGACAAGCCACAGCGAGTTGCGGCCTCGGAACCAAACACCGCCGTGTCGGCGTAGAAATCCTTGAAATAGTCCAGCGGGCGCTTTTTCAGGCGCTTCAGGACCAGCGAATAGTCCTCATCCGAGGTTCGCTTGCCAAGCTGATCCCAGCCCGGTCCGACGCGTCCTTCGAAGAAAGGTACCATGGCGCCCAGATGATGCGCGAGGATCTTGAGATCCGGCAGCCGGTCCATAAGACCCGAAAACACCAACCGCGCCATCGCTGCCGACGTTTCGTAGGGCCATCCGAAGGTCCACCAGATTTCGTAAAGCGACTTGGTTTCGGTCTTGTAGTCGGGCAGGTCGGCGGCCGCGCGAGACGGGTGCAGGAACACCGGTCGCCCATGTCTCGCGGCGGCCTCAAAGACCGGAAAGAATCTCTCGTCATCAAGCGGCAGGCCGTTGATGTTCGTGTGAATCTGCAAGCCATTCGCGCCGAGGCTGAAGGCGCGCTCGGCCTCTTTCGCGGCATTCGGCGAGTTCATCGGCAGCGAGGCCAGAAAGCCGACAAATCTGTCGGGTCGTTGCCGGACCAATTCCGCCAATCCGTCATTGCCGAGCCGCGCGAATTCCTCGACCTCCGTTTCGGACCCGAGCGCCTCCAGAGGCGGCATGCCGAGCGAGAGAACCTGCGTATAGTTCTTCGAAGCAAACTGATCCATGACGCGCAGCCGCTCATCGAGATCATAGATGCAGGGAATACCGCGCATGCGCTTGCCGATATCGCGCGCCGCTCCCTCCGACTCCAGCATGCGATCCCAGAGCTGCCGGGGAAAGAAATGATTGAACACATCAATGTAACGCATCGCAACTCCTTGAACGCGGCTTTTTGCAGTTGGAATGGGCTCTACGCGCAGAATTCACGCCCACGGATGAAGGATGACCTTCCCCATGCCGGCCCTTGACCCCACCAGTTCGTGCGCGGTGCGCACTTCGGACAGGGGAAGCGTTCGGTCGATCAGGACATCGAGGTGTCCTTCCGAGGCAATTTCCAGGCTCCTCTCGACATCGGCATCGGTATGAGCCGTCGAACCCATGATGGTGATGTAATTGAGATAGAGGCGATTGAGATCGAGCTGCACCTTGCCGCCGGCATGGGCGCCTGCAGTAACCATGCGGCCGTTTCGCGCGAGACTCTCGAAAGCCTTTGGAAATAGCTCCGCGTCTCCGACATTCTCGAACACAACGTCAACGCCACGGCCTTCGGTGATACGGCCGATCTCCGCAGCGAGGTCTGTGCTGCGATAGTTGATCGCAAACTCGGCCCCCAGTACTTTTGACGCGGCGACGCGATCATCGGCGCCTGCCGCCGCGATGACGTGCGCCCCCAGATATTTCGCGACCTGGACGCCGGCGCTGCCGAGCCCGCCGGCGGCGCCCATCACCAGAACCCATTCCCCGGGCTGCAGTCTTGCCTTCTGCATCAACAGATTGAAGGCGAGCGGAGCATGCCTTGCGATGATCGTTGCAACATCAAAATCGAGCCCCTTCGGGATCAGATGCGTGTTCCGAGCCGGAAGCTTCACATATTGTGCGTAACCGCCCCACACCTGGACGCCCAGCATCACGGGGCCCTCTGTTGCCGTCGCGGCCTTGAGCCTGGGTGAGATCACGACGCGATCGCCAATGCGGCGCGACGTCACTCCCTCGCCGACTGCAACAACCGTTCCCGACGGATCCGCGCCAAGCACGTGCGGCAGCGCAACGGTCCGGGCATAGCGCCCCGCCCTGACGGCGAGGTCGAGCGTACGATTGACCGAAACCGCTTCGACCTTCAGGAGGACTTCGCCGGCGTCAGGCGCCGGAACCGGAACATCTTCGAGCGTCATGACCTCCGGACCGCCAAACTCGCGGATCACGACGGCCTTCATGGTTCCACTTTGCACCGGCGCGCTCAATCACGAAACAATTGCGGTGTTGGGATGCCCCAGATGTTCGAGGTTTGCGGTCCCGGTTGCCAAACCTTCGGACGTTGCGGATTGTCTTCGTGCCACGGCCGAGGATCGAACGCGCCGGACGCCTCATCGGTCATTTGATCGAGCTCAGCATAGAGCTCCATGATCTGGCCGTCGGGGGTATGGTGATAGATGAAAAGGTTGTGGCCGATTCCGTGCCTTCCCGGACCCCAGATCAAGGGGATTTTCTGCTTGCCGAGGAAATCGCACGCATCCTTGATGTGACACCAGTCATGGGCCTCGAACGCAATGTGGTGCATCTTGTTCTTTTTTCCGTGGAGCAGATTGACCGTGTGGTGATCGGGTCCGCATCGAAGGAAAACGAAGAAGTCACCCATCCAGTCGGACACGCGAAATCCGAGACAGTCCGTGAAGAACTTTGCAGCGTTCTGAACGTCATGGACATTGAATGCCATATGGCCGAGCTTCTTCGGGTTGATCCCCGCTGACGAATGCTGTGTTTGCGCAGGGACGCGCCGAGCGACCAGAGATACCTGAATGTCGTCCGGCGCCTGCATCACGACACGGACGGGCGCCAAGGCAGTGTCGGTCTCAACGGCGGCTTTAACTCCCATTGCCTCGAGCAGCTTCCGGGCGTCACCCAGATCGCATTCCGGCGCGGCTTCAAGCGCAAGTTCTGCGCATCGCGCGACAGAACCGCTCCTTAGAACAACGGCAGGGGTTCCGGCCGATGCCGAAAGGACTGCCTCGCGCGCATTCCGGTCCATCACAGACAGTCCGAGAACATGCACATAATAATCGAGCAGACGTTCGATATCCGGCGTTTCAAATGTCGCACAGCCGATCGATGACACCTTGATCATGCCTGAAGCCCGTCGGTTCTGAAATACGTTACGATTGACGTCCGGCGGCCCCCCTCAAGGCCGGCGCGACGTGCGCGGTGGTCCGCTCGATATGCTCGCGCAGCAGCACCGGTGCTGCCTCATCGCGCGCAAGCGCTGCTTCCATCAGCTTCGTGTGTTCGCCGATGGTGTTGCGCGGCTTTCGCCGCAACGAGGCGGACAATCGGCGATACCGCTCCGACTGATCGAAAAGCTTCGAACAAAGCTCGACGAGCCGACCCGACCCACAGGCCGAAGCCAGGGAGATATGAAAGGCCTTGTGACGTTCAGTCCAGTCATCGTCGCGCTGAAGTTCGCCGGCGGCGATGCGGCGCTCGATAAGATCAAGGCGGTGATACGCAGCCACGACACGGGCTTCCCAATCGTCCGAACCCAGCCTCATCGAAGCCGCCAGAGCCCCTGGTTCGACGATGATGCGGATCGAGGTGAGATCCTCGAGATCCTCTATCGTCGTTGGAGCCGCCCTGAAGCCACGCCGGTCGTCAGCGATGACCAGATTTTCCGCCACGAGGCGATTGAGTGCTTCGCGCAGCGGCGAACTGGAGAGCCGGTATTCGCGCTGCAATTCGTCCAGCTTCAGCTTCTCTCCACCCACCAGGGATTTGCGCAAAATACGATCACGCAGAAGCCGGTAGGCATGCTCCGTAAGAGGAGGCTTCACGTCCTGGGAGATGTTGACGTCACCGGACTGGAGGCGCGGCATCGGAATCTCAATTTGCAAACTCGGTCTTTTTATGCATAAAACACCAGAACATGCAATACGTGCCAGTTGCACCGCGTGGCACGAGAAGCGACAGGGTGGAACATGAAAAGGATATTTCTGGCGGCATGGGCCGCACTATTTTGCGTCGCCGCGGGATGCGCTCATGCGCAGGTCACCGAGCCCTTTCCCTCAAGACTCATTACCGTCGTGGTGCCATTCCCTGCGGGAGGAACGGCCGATCTCCTGGCGCGCCTGGTGGCGGAGCAGATTCGGCCGCTGCTGGGACAGACGGTCATCATCGAGAACAAGCCGGGAGCATCCGGGAATCTCGGCATGGAGGGGGTCGCCCGTTCCGCGCCCGATGGCTATACTCTCATCAACGCTCCGCAGCTCTCCTTCAGCGTCAACCACCTTTTGAATCCGAATCTTCGTTTCGATCCGCGCGCGCTTGAACCCGTCAGCGTCCTTGCGACCTATCCAACAGTGATTTTTGCACGCGCCGATCTGCCGGCGAATTCACTTGCCGATGTGATCGCATACGCCAAGGCAAATCCCGGCAAGCTGACCTACGGCTCGCAAGGCCGCGGCCAGATTGGACATCTCACGATGGAAGCGCTCCGGCTGCGCGCCGGGCTCGATATTCTGCACGTTCCGTATCGCGGCAGCGCTCCGGCCATCAACGATCTGCTGGCCGGTCAGATCGACATCCTCGCCGACAACATGCTGGCAGGCATGCAGCATGTTCGATCCGGAAAGTTGAAGCTAATCGCGGTCGGCGGCAAGGAGCGGCTGAA
Source organism: Pseudorhodoplanes sp. (assembly GCF_046289595.1). Taxonomy (GTDB): domain Bacteria; phylum Pseudomonadota; class Alphaproteobacteria; order Rhizobiales; family Xanthobacteraceae; genus Pseudorhodoplanes. Next base: position 13,942 of record NZ_JBKBVB010000026.1, on the reverse strand, counting down.
AGCATTTCCGAACGTCGCCACGTTCGCAGAGACGTTGCCGGAATACTATTCCGACACCTGGATGGCGATTGCCGCGCCATCCGGAACACCGAAGGACGTTACTCGCAAGCTGTCGGACGCCATCGCGAAGGCGCTGCAGAACCCCGAGCTGAGGCGCCGAATCGAAGACCTGCAGGCGGAACCGTTCGGCAGCACCCCGGAACAGATGGCCGGGTTGATCAGGGAGAGCAATGCCCGCTGGGCACCGGTGATCGAGCAGGCCAATATCCGGAGCGAGTAAATCTGCGAAAACACAACCCCTGACCGGTCCCAAGGCATACAATGTCCCGGCACGTGCTCGTCAGCTACGCGGTGGATTCGCAGCCGCGTGTCGGAGTCCTCGTCAACGACCGCGTTGCAGACCTGGCGCATCACACCGGCGTGCCCACGGATCATGCGCTGTACGAACTGCTGTTGGACTGGGAAGCGGGCCGCGTACGTGTGAGCAAGGTTGCCGAGCACGCCGAGGCCGGAGAGATCGATACGATTCCCCTCGCGCGTGTTCGTCTTCTGGCTCCCCTCGCCACGCCTGCAACCTTGTATTGCGCAGGCGCGAATTACCGTGATCACGTGCTCGAAATGGCCAAGGTGGCCGGCATCGAGCCCGACCCCGATCCGCGGACGCTCGGCTTGGGTTCATGGCATTTTATCAAGAGCGCCCGAAGCGTCATCGGCCCCCGGGAGCTGATCGAAGTTCCGAGGGGAGCGCAAAAGCTCGACTGGGAGGTCGAACTCGCTGCGGTAATCGGACGAAAGGCCAAGCGTGTTTCGGCAGCCAATGCGCTCGACTATCTGGCCGGTTATACAATTGCCGTCGACTTGTCGGCGCGCGATTTCAGCAGGCGCAATGGAATTTCGGTCCAGTCGCCCTTCCGGTTCGATTGGGTGGCCCATAAAAGCTTCGATACCGGGTGCCCTCTCGGCCCGTGGATCGTGCCCGCCGGCTTTATCGTGGATCCGCAGAGGCTCGCGATCTCGCTTTCGATCAACGGCGAGCTCAAACAGCAATCGAACACGAGCGAAATGATCTATTCGGTTGCCGAACAGATTTCCGATCTTTCGCGCAATCTGACCCTGTGGCCGGGGGACGTCATCCTGACAGGCACGCCTGCGGGTGTGGGCAGTGCCGGCGGGCGGTTTCTGCAATCGGGCGACACCATCGTTGCAAGCATCGAGAGTATCGGCGAGCTGGAGACTGTCGTCGCCTAGCTAGGCTGAACAAGGTAATGCCCGCGCATCGTGCGGCCACGGGGAAAGCAAATGTCTTCAACCGCTTCCGGTGCTCTTGCGGAATGCATGCATCGCCGGCTGTGAGGCCAGCGCATCCATCCGTCGATTCTCCCTCCACGACGCGCCGCAGCTTTTTTTCCGGCGCGATCGCGGCCGGCTCCCTCATCTCGATGGAGGCCAATCCCGGCTTCACCGGACGCGCCGCGGCACAATGCGCGTGCCCTCAATCAGTATGTCGCCGGGTGCGAAGTCCCATGCGCTCGGGACGAGGGTGATGAGCGTTCCACGCCTGATCAGCAGGCGCTTCGTAGCCGGCGCCCTCAAATTTTTTCGGATGGCGGTTTTGGAAGCAACCGCGGCACCGCCCACAGATAAGCGGCCATGCCGAACAGCTCGACCAGCGACTGTAACACGATCACGAGTGCTGCGGTCTGCCATGGCGGGGCGAGCGCAAGGGCGAGCGGCAGCACCACAAACGAATTGCGTGTGCCCAGGCTGAAGATCAGGGCGCGTGCGGAAGCCGCCGGCAATTGCAGCGCCCGCGCCAGCACCATGCCGATCAGCATTGCGGCGATCAGGAAAACAACGAAGGTGACCGTGACAGGGCCGAGCGCGGGCAGCGCGCCTTGCACCGCCGGCAGTTGCGACGCTGCGATCATGAACACCACAAGTCCGAGCAGCGGCACCGGCCACCATCCAATCTGCGCCACGATACCGCGACGTGACGTGGAGGGCTCCGCCCAGCGCTCGGTCAGCCAGGCTGCGGCCAGCGGCAGCAGGATCAGGGTGACAAAGACCGCCGCGACGCGGTCCGCGGTCAGAAGTTCGAGAAACGCATCGCCCATGAACAGCCACAGATAGAGCGGCAGCAATGCGAGCTGGACCAGAAGATTGACCGGGGTCACGGCAATCGCCCGCCGGGCGTCGCCGCCGCCGAGATGCGTGAAGGTGATGAACCAGTCGGTGCAGGGTACGAGCAGGACAAGGAGAATGCCGAGCCGGATCGCGGGATCAACGGGCGCGAAGGCAAGCAGGCCCCACACAGCCAGCGGCACCAGCACGAAATTCCCGAACAGCACCGCGGCCATGAAACGGCCGTCCCGGAAGGCTTCGGGCAGATGCGTCAAGGGCACCTGCGTGAATGTCGTGTAGAGCAGCAGCCCGAGCGCCGGCCAGAGCAGGCTCTCCAGCGCGCCGGCGAACTCCGGCGCTGCGCTGCCGAGCGCTACTCCCGCGGCGATGGCGCCAAGATAGACGAAGACCTGATGGCGTTCGAGCTGTTCGCGGGTCAGATCCTCGTCTCCTTGTGATATGCCTTATTGCACGGCCTCTACTGATACTGGGCGAGGACCGCGCCGGCAATTCCTCGCGGCGCGGTGTGCAGTCGCTCAGCCTGAACCCTTCACGCCCCGTCATGCAGGTCGGGCCTGGAATATTTGAGCAAGACCGTTCCCGCGCTCAGAATCCAGCCGCGCCAGGGATCCCCTTTCCAGTGGCAGTCAGATCATCATCTGGCCGCCATTGACATGGATGACCTGACCCGAGACGAAACCTCCGCCTTCGCTGGCAAGAAACAGACAGGCTTCCGCGATGTCCTCAGGGGCGCCAAGGCGGCGCACCGGAATTTCCGCGGTCATCTTCGCCATGTCGACATGCCGGTATTGCGACCAGTCGCGCGCGGTGTCGATCATGCCGGGTGCGACCGTGTTGGCGGTGATCCCGTCCGGGCCGAATTCACGCGCAATCGCCTTCGACAGCCCGTGCAGCCCGAATTTGGCGGAAACGCTGTGCGCACGGTGCGTGACGTGCGCGAAAAATCCACTGAAACCTGAGATGTTTATGATTCGTCCGAAGCGGCGCTCCCGCATCATCGGGATGACGTGGCGCGCCAGATAAAACGCCGCTGAGAGATTGGTGCGGATCACGTCATCCCAGTCCTGCGGGGTGATGTCGAGGAACGCTGCATAGGGCCGCTTGCCGACATTGGAGACTGCGATATCGACATGGCCAAAGTTTTCCTTTGCCAGCGCCACCATGCGTGCGATGTCGTCGTCGCGTGAGACGTCGGCAAGGCAGGCGATCGCTTCCCCGCCGCCCTGGCTGATTTCGTCCACCACGGCGTCGAGCGCGGCGCGGTCGCGATGCCCGTTGACCACGACGCGCGCGCCCGCGCCGGCAAAGGCAAGCGCAATCGCGCGGCCGATATTGCGCCCCGACCCTGTGACGATTGCAACGCGGCCTTGCAATGGCTTGTCCTGAGCAGTCACCCGCTACACCTGTCTGCATGAAACTAGTTGATGCTTAGCATGGCGGCCCATCGCCTGGACGCATATCAGCTAGACAATCGTGAGCCACGCGTTCGCACCCCCATCATTGATGAAATTCCGGCAGCCGGTTCAGGATGTCGGCCACCGGATCGGCGGTCCAGGCCTGGGTGACATAGTCGCGGTGCGAATCCTCGGCGTGTCCGGCGATGAAGACCACGCTGCCCGGTTTGATGTTGCCGTTGAGGGATTTTTCGATCCGGATGCCCTTGTCGGCGAGGTCGCGCTGAAGCTGAATGTTGCGCGCCCGCGTCGAGCCGAGATAGCCGCTGATGAAAAAGCCGCGCCGGTTCGACAGGATCCATTTTTCGAACTGCTCGATCTCGCCATAGAGCGAATCCAACAGGACGATGCCGCGCAGCCGGTCCTGGACATGGCCAAGCCGCAACGCCCACGCGGTGGGCACGAAGCCGCCGCTATAGCTGACGAAGATGACCGGCAACTTGAAGAAGGTGCGGACCGCTTTCGGCTGTCCGAGCATCAGGGCGAGCTGCTCGGCCGCCTCGCTCATGAACTCGTCGAAAAAACCGGGCTCCCAGAAGGCGCCGGGCGAGGAATCTGCGGCCTCGACGGCGAATTGAGGCGCCACCACCACGGCATTTGCGTCCGAGCGCGTGATCTGGGCGGCGACCTGCTGGCGGTCGCGCACATCGCGGTCGATCCGCGCGCCGTGGCCATGAAAGAACACCACGATGACTGCGGGTTTGCGGATGTCGAAGCCCTTCGGGATATGCAGCAGAACCCGCGGATCGGTATAGGTCTCGTTCTCCCAATAGACCTGCCCGCGCGCCCCGCGTCGCCCGAACCGGCCTTCATAGAACACATTGAAGAACGGCTTGCCGGTGACCGGATGCTTGCCGTCATAGGGAAACGGCGCCGACTCGAACTCCACCAGCTGCGTCTTGCCGGGGAAGTTACCCATTCTGGGGCGGGGAACACGGACCACCGGCCGCGGGCGCGGCAGCGGGATGGTCAGATTTTCGGCATTGCTGGCCTGCGCTGTCGCGATGATGCCGTTATCGCTTTGCAGGATGCACAGGATCGTCGCGATCGCTGTGCCGATCCCTGTCAATGCGTTCAGGCCCCTGGCTTTCACGCACGGCTCCGATACCACCAGCTGGATTTGGGCTGGTAAGGAAATGTTGAATCAGTTCGGGTTAGCCCAAAGCTGGACGAATCGAACCAAACCGGGCACCCCCTAAAGTCGAATCACGACCGGAACATGGTCACGGGTTTTGTATGGTAACTCAGTCGCCGGACCCGTGGGTTAACGTATCACCGGTCTGCGCGCCGCTTCCCGCCACAGGCACATCACCCAGATGCTGTATCTTCCGCGCTTCCTGATTCCGGTTGCCGCTGCGGCCGTCCTTGTGGCGGCCATGCCTGCGGCCCAGGCCCAGTTTTTCATTTTCAACGATCCGCCGCCGCGAAGGCCCCCGGCACGGGTGCCGTCGGCGCCACCGCCGGCACCGGCGCCGCTACCGCCGCAGGCGCTGATCTCTGCGCCCTTTGCAGAAAATGCGACCATCAACGACATCGCCCGCTTCCTGGCGGGGCTGCCGCCGGTCGCGGATTCCCCGCTGGAGCGGGTGACGCGCGATCCGGCCTGGCAAAAGCACGCGGCGTCTTTTGACAATTCCTGGCGGCAGCTTGAGACGCAGCGGCTGTCCAAGATCCGCGCCTGGTCTGCGGCGCATCTGAAGGACCGCGCCGGGATGCCAATGTACTATATGTTCAGCGGCCCCGACTTTCTCTATGCCGACGCCTTCTATCCCGACGCCTCGACCTACATCCTGAGCGGGCTCGAGCCGGTCGGCCGCATTCCGGTGGTCAACGAGTTTACCCGCGGCGCGCTCGGCAATCTGCGCGCGTCGATGGCGTCGTCGATCTCGCTCAGCTTCTTCATCACCAAGAACATGAAGCAGCAGCTGCGCGAAAGCGCGCTGTCCGGCACGCTGCCGATTCTCCTCGTCTATATCGCGCGCGCCGGAAAGACGATCGACGATGTTACGCTGGTGACGCTCAGCCCGGACGGCACGGTTTCGCCGGTCGAGCGCAGCGCGCCGCAGCGCGGCGCGCAGGGCGTGAAGATCACCTTCCATGGCGGCGCCGGCAAGCCGAAGCAGACGCTGTATTATTTCTCCACCGATGTGTCGGATTCCGGCGTGCGCGCGTCCGGCTTTCTGAAATTCGCTGAAAGCTTCGGCCCCGGCAACGCGCTGTTCAAGGCGGCGTCCTATCTGCCGCATAGCGGCAACTTCACCCAGGTGCGCGACTTCATCCTGAATCAGGCCGAGTATGTGGTGCAGGACGATTCCGGCATCCCGGTGGTCCACTTCAAACCGGAGCAGTGGACGCTTCAGCCGTTCGGCCGTTACCTCGGGCCGATCGCGATCTTTCCAGGCCGGTTCCAGAACCGCCTCGCGGACCTCTACGAGCGCGGCAAGCCGAAGCCGCTTGATTGGGGCATGGGCTATCGCTGGCGGACCAACGAATCCAACGTTCTGCTTGCAGTCCGCAAGGATGCCGGCACGCGGCAGCAATTGCGGCCGGCGATTTCCGGAACGCCGGCGGTGAAGCCTCCGGCCGAGTCCGCTGCCCCGGCGATGCCCGTCAAGGCCGATATTGCGGCTCCCTCGACCACGGCGTCGACACCGGCGATGCCGCAAGCGGTCAGTGCCGAAGCCTCTGCGCTTCCCGCGGCGCAGCCTTCCGACTTGCAGGCCAAGCCTGTCCTTCCGGACGCCGCCGCGCAGCAGCCTGCCTCTGCGCAATAGAAGCCGCTCGAGGCAGTTGCAACCCGCCTCTTGGAGCCCGCGGTTGCGGATGGCATGATCGCGTGCCACCCTCGCGTGAGACGTCCATGACGCACCTAATTCGCCAGATGGGCTATGTCGTCATCGCGACGCCCAACCCCGACGGATCCGCCCGCGATCTTGCCGACATGACCGGCGTGCGCATCACCCATCGCGGACCCGATGCGGTGTATGTGTCTTCCAATGCTCGCTTTTGCGACGTGGCCTATCTGCAGGATGCGCGCCGCGGCGTTCGTGCGGTCGGTCTTGAAGCAATGGACGAGAATGCGGTCGATGAAATCTACCGGCGCGCCAAGTCCGAGGGGATGACAATTCTCGCGGATACTCCATTGGTGTCGAAGGTGAAACGCGCGGTCCGCTTTGTCACGCCGTTCGGTCCGGTGATCGAAGTCCACACACCCGTCGCGCGCGAGAACATTCCGCCGTCTGCGACCAACGGCGCGCATGTGCGCCGCCTTGAGCACGTCAATCTTCGCGCCAGCGACCCCAAAGGCTTCCACGATCTCGTGACCCGCATGCTCGGATTGAAGCTGTCGGACCGCACGACGAATTTCGAGCGCGCCTGGTACCGTTGCGCCGACGGCTATCATCACACCGTAGCCTGCGGCCCTGGCAGCGGCATCCATCACTACGCGTTCGATGCGCACGGCCTGTATGATCTTGCGGGCGTCGCCGACGCGCTGGTGGCGAAAGGGCGTCGTCTGTTGTGGGGGATTGGCCGGCACGGGCCCGGTAACAATCTCTTTTCGTACTATGTCGATCCGAATGGCTGCGTCGTCGAGGTATCGTTCGGACTGGAGCGCATCGACAACGACGATCTCCATGAGCCTGGTAACTGGGAGTTCAATTCGTCGAGCAATGTGCTGGACCGCTGGGGCTCACAGCCACCGGATAGTTACGGTAAGGCACTCACGCCCTTCGTGATTTAAACAGGCGCGCTCGTGTTGGCAGATCGTCATCGCTGAGATTTTTGTTGCGCCGCATTATGAATTGTTGCGCTGCATCTTCAAACTTTTGCGCCGTCCGATTCACAACTGACGTACCGTCGACGTTATTATGAATAATTCTCTTTTCAAAGCGCAGGTGTTGTGCCTACCCTGTAGCTCTACGGGCTCGGGTGGGCAAAGCGAATATGTCGCATGGCTGCCGCCCCGACTTGTGGCAACGCTGTCCAAGCCGGCACAAGACCGGCGCGATCTATCGATGGGAGAGGACGCAGATGGAAGTTTCCAAAAGACATTTGGCATTGGGGGCTTTTGCCGCCCTGTGTACGACGGCTTTAGCCATCCCGGCCAAAGCGGCATGGGAGCCGACAAGGCCCGTTGAGTTCATCGTTCCTGCCGGTACCGGTGGCGGCGCCGATCAGATGGCGAGGACGATTCAAGGCATCGTCAGCAAGCACAATCTGATGAAGCAGCCAATGGTGGTCATCAACAAGGCGGGCGGCGCGGGCGGCGAAGGCTTCTTGGACGTCAAGGCGTCTGGCGGCAATCCGCACAAGATCATCATTACACTGTCCAACCTGTTCACGACGCCGCTGGCCACTGGCATCCCGTTCAACTGGAAGGATCTGACACCCGTTGCGATGCTGGCGCTCGACGAATTCGTGCTGTGGACCAACGCAGAGAAGCCCTACAAGACCACGAAAGAATACATCGAGGCGGTGAAGAAGGCTCCGCCCGGCCAGTTCAAGATGGGCGGCACGGGGTCCAAGCAGGAAGACCAGATCATCACCGTTGCGATCGAAAAGGCGACCGGCACCAAGTTCACCTACATTCCGTTCAAGGGCGGCGGCGAGGTCGCGGTGCAGCTCGTCGGCAACCACGTCGACTCGACGGTCAACAACCCGATCGAGGCGGTCGCGCAGTGGCGCGGCGGCAAGGTGCGTCCGCTCTGCGTGTTCGACGGCAAGCCGATGGACTACAAGGATCCGATCGCCGACGGCAAAAGCTGGGCCGACATTCCGACCTGCAAGTCGGAAGGCATCGACATGGAATATCTGATGCTGCGCGGCATTTTCATGCCCGCCCGCGTCACAAAGGATCAGGTCAATTTCTATGTCGATCTGTTCAAGAAGGTGCGCGAGACTCCTGAATGGCAGGAGTTGATGAAGAATGGCGCTTTCAATACGACCTTCATGACTGGCGACGACTACGCCAAATGGGTCGCCAAGGAAGAAGAGCGCCACCGCGAACTGATGAAGGAAGCCGGCTTCCTCGCCGGTCAGTAACGCGCGAATCCCGGCCGGCAGGGCGCATCGCCGCTGCCGGCCGCTGATCTTCAAGACAAGATTTGGAAAGCCGCCAATGTCTGGTTCACAGGAACGCAGCACTGGTCCCTCGCAGGACTATGTCGAAATCGGTGTCGCCCTCGCCATGTTGGTGTTCGGAGCGATCGTGGTTTACGGCGCCTTGCAGGTCGGTATCGGCTGGGGCATCGAAGGACCGCGGGCCGGCTTTCTTCCGTTCTATATCGGCCTGATCATTATGGGCGGCAGCCTTGTCAACCTCTACAACGCCCGGCGCATGGCTGACTACAAGGGCCTATTCGCCGAGTGGAGCCAGCTGCGACAGGTCGCAAAAGTGCTGGTGCCGGCGACCGTCTACGTATTCATCATTCCCTATATTGGCATCTATGTCGCGTCCGCGCTGCTGATCGGCCTCTTCATGCGCTGGCTCGGCGGCTATGGCTGGATCAAGACGCTGAGCCTTGCGATCGGCATGCCGCTTTTAACCTTCGTGGTGTTCGAACGATGGTTTCTCGTCGCGCTGCCCAAGGGGCCGCTCGAAGCGTGGCTGGGGCTGTGAACGGGCAACAAAAAGTTTCGTAGCGCCGCAGCTACGCGAAGAAACGACAGGGCGATTGCAAGGGGTGGGGATCAAGCAAAATGGAAGAAATCGCAAACCTGTTCCAGGGCTTCCAGACCGTCATCGAACCTTACAATATCGGTTTGATGGTGATCGGGGTCATCCTTGGCCTTATCATCGGCGTGCTTCCCGGTCTGGGCGGCGCCAACGGCGTAGCGATCCTCCTGCCGCTGACCTTCTCGATGTCGCCGTCGTCCGCCATCATCATGCTGACCTGTATCTATTGGGGCGCGTTGTTCGGCGGCGCCATCACCTCGATCCTGTTCAATATCCCCGGCGAACCATGGTCGGTTGCGACCACATTCGACGGTTATCCGATGGCGCGGCAGGGCAAGGCTGCGGAGGCTCTGACCGCAGCCTTTACCTCGTCATTCGTCGGTGCGCTGTTTGCCGTGATGATGATCACCTTGCTGGCGCCGCTGGTCGCGCGCTTTGCGCTCCAGTTCGGGCCTGCGGAAAAATTTGCCGTCTATTTCTTGGCTTTCTGCAGCTTTGTAGGCCTGAGCAAGGAGCCGCCGTTCAAGACCATTGTCGCGATGATGATCGGCTTTGCGCTCGCCTCGGTCGGTCTCGATTCGGTGACCGGCCAATTGCGGCTGACCTTCGGCTTCACGGAACTGTTGGGCGGCTTCGACTTCCTGATCGCGGTGATCGGCCTGTTTGGCATCGGCGAAATCCTGCTGACGATGGAGGAGGGTTTGCGCTTCAAGGGCGATGCCGCGCGTATCCGCATGCAGGTTGTGCTGAAGACCTGGCTGGAATTCCCGCGCTATTGGGGCAGCATCATCCGCTCCTGCATCATTGGCTGCTGGATGGGCATCACACCGGCCGGCGCGACGCCAGCCTCGTTCATGAGCTATGGCATTGCCAAGCGCGTGTCGAAAAACGGCAAGAATTTCGGCAAGGGCGAGATCGAGGGCGTGATTGCGCCGGAAGTCGCCAACAACGCCGCCGGCACCTCGGCGCTGCTGCCGATGCTGTCGCTCGGCGTGCCGGGATCGCCGACCGCCGCCGTTCTGCTCGGCGGCCTGATGATCTGGGGCCTGCAGCCCGGACCGCTGCTGTTTGTCGAGCAGAAGGAGTTCGTCTGGAGCCTGATCGCCTCGATGTATCTCGGGAATATCGCCAGCCTCATCATCATCCTGTTCTGCGTGCCATTCCTGGCGGCGATCCTGCGCATTCCGTTCAGCATCATTGCGCCGGTCATTCTCGTGCTCTGCGCCATCGGCGCCTATACCGTGAACAACAACACCTTCGATGTTGTCATGATGATGGTGTTCGGTGTGGTCGGTTATCTGATGAAGAAAACCAATTATCCGCTGGCGCCGCTGGTTCTGGCGATCGTGCTCGGCAAGTCCGCGGAGGAGGCATTCCGGCAATCATTGCTGGGCTCGCAGGGCAGTCTGGGTGTGTTTTTCTCCAACGGCCTGGTCGGCACGATCATGGTGCTCGGGCTGATCGCGCTGTTCTGGTCGGTGATTCAGCAGGGGGTTTCGCGGATGCGGGCGCGGGGGGGGGGGGGGGGGGGGGGGGGGGGGAGGGGGGG
>NZ_JBKBVB010000026.1:0-3110 GCF_046289595.1 Pseudorhodoplanes sp. | reverse complement strand
CGGGCGCGGCCGGCCTGAGGCGGCGGCCGGGCGTGGAACGATCCCGCAGCAAAGCAAAGGGGAGCATTGTGCCTGGCTCTGGAATATTGTATTCCACGAACCAGCAGGCGGTGATGCCATGACGTCCGAAACGACCAAAATTTCCGGGGCTGCGCCTTCCCGCCCGCGGGCGGAGGGCGAGGCCCATCGGCTGGCGATCGAGCCGATCGACACCTCTTTCAGCTTCAAGAACAAGGCCTATGCCGCGCTGAAGAACGTCATCGTCTCCATGGACATCTACCGCAGCCGCCAGGATATCCGGCTCGACGAGCGCCAGCTCGCGCAGGATTTCGGCATCAGCCGCACCCCGGTCCGCGAGGCGATGGCGCAGCTCGAACGCGAAGGTTTCGTGCGCTCGGTGCCGCGCCGCGGCGTCTATGTGGTGCGCAAGACCAAGAAGGAGGTGATCGAATTGATCACCGCCTGGGCGGCGCTCGAAGGCATGGCCGCGCGTCTCATCACGCAAAAGCCGGATGCCGATGTCTCTTCGCTGCGCGACATGTTCGCGACGTTCGTCGACGGCGAATTGCGCGCCCATCTCGACGAATATTCCGAGGTCAATATCGAGTTTCACCAGAGCATCATCCGCATGAGCGGCAATTCGGTGCTGATCGATCTGGCCGAGAATCTGTTCACGCATATGCGGATGATAAGGCGCAAGACCATTGTGGAGCGCGACCGCGTCGATCGTTCGATCCGCGACCACATGAACATTATCGAGGCGCTGGAAGCCGGCGACACCGTGCGTGCCGAAACGCTTGTTCGCGATCATGCGCTCGGCCTCGCCGATCATGTCGCGAAATACGCCGATTATCTGGATTGAGTCTGGGGAGAGTTCAGCCATGGCAGAAGCCGCGGTCGCCAAGAAAGCAGAAGCCAAACCGGAAGCCGAACAGGAACTGACCGACGGCTTCAATCTCGTCATCGATGCGATGAAGCTGAACGGGCTCGACACGATCTATAACGTGCCGGGGATTCCGATTACCGATCTCGGCCGTATGGCGCAGGCCGCAGGTATCCGCGTGCTGTCGTTCCGCCATGAGCAGAATGCCGGTTATGCGGCGTCGATCGCGGGCTTTCTGACCAAGAAGCCGGGCGTCTGCCTCACCGTGTCGGCGCCGGGCTTCCTGAACGGATTGACTGCGCTGGCGCACGCGACCACGAACTGCTTCCCGATGATTCTGATCTCGGGTTCCTCCGAGCGCGAGATCGTCGATCTGCAGCAGGGCGACTACGAGGAGATGGACCAGCTCGCAATCGCCAAGCCGCTTTGCAAGGCTGCGTATCGTATCCTGCATGCCGAAGACATCGGCATCGGATTTGCACGGGCAATCCGTGCTGCGGTGTCGGGCCGTCCCGGCGGGGTCTATCTCGATCTGCCGGCCAAGCTGTTCGGTCAGGTGATGGACGCCGAGAAGGGCCGCAAGTCGCTGGTCAAGGTGATCGATGCGGCGCCCGCCCAGATCCCTGCGCCCGATGCGGTCAAGCGCGCGCTCGACGTACTGAAATCGGCGAAGAAGCCACTGATCATTCTCGGCAAGGGTGCGGCTTATGCGCAGGCCGACGACGCGATCCGTCAATTCGTTGAGAAAAGCGGTGCGCCGTTCCTGCCGATGAGCATGGGTAAGGGCCTGCTCCCCGACACGCATCCGCAATGCGCGGGCGCGGCGCGTTCGACGGTGTTGAAGGATTCCGACGTCGTCATGCTGATCGGCGCCCGGCTCAACTGGCTGCTTTCGCACGGCAAGGGCAAGGCCTGGGGCGATACGCCGAAAAAATTTATTCAGGTCGATATCGAGCCGAAGGAGATGGATTCCAACGTCGAGATCGCGGCGCCTGTGGTCGGCGATATCGGCTCCTGCGTTGCGGCGATGCTGGCCGGCATGGGCGGCAACTGGCCCGTGCCGCCGGCGGACTGGATGGCAGCCGTCACCAAAAAGCGCGACGAGAACATCGCCAAGATGGCGCCGCGGCTGATGAACAACAACGCGCCGATGGATTATCACGGCGCGCTTGGCGTTCTGCGCACCGTCATCAAGGAGCGGCCTGACGCGATCCTGGTCAACGAGGGCGCCAACACCCTCGATCTGGCGCGCGGCATTATCGATATGTACCAGCCCCGGAAGCGACTCGATGTCGGCACCTGGGGCATCATGGGCATCGGCATGGGCTATGCGATTGCCGCCGCCGTCGAGACCGGCAAGCCGGTACTCGCGATCGAAGGCGACTCGGCCTTCGGCTTTTCCGGCATGGAGATCGAGACCATCTGCCGGTATCAGCTGCCGGTCTGCGTGGTGATCTTCAACAATGACGGCATCTATCGCGGCACCGACGTCAATCCTGCGGGCGACGATCCGGCGACGACGGTTTTCGTCAAGGGCGCGCGCTACGACAAGATGGCCGAGGCATTCGGCGGGGTCGGCGTCAACGCAACCACCCCGGATGAATTGCGCCGCGCCGTCAACGAGGCCATGGATTCCGGCAAGCCGACGCTCATCAACGCGGTGATCGATCCGGCAGCCGGCAGCGAATCGGGGCGTATCGGCAACCTCAATCCGCAGAGCGCGCTGAAAAAGAAATGACGCGGCTGTTCACCTTGAACATGAAGGCAATTTGATCCTCTCGTCGCCGCGAAGGCGGGGACCCAGAGCTCCGAAAAAGAAGGTTCTGGATGCCCGCCTGCGCGGGCATGAGCGGGAAATGGAGAGAACGATGGCGAAGAAAACGAAATCGAAAGCCCGCAAACCGGCCAAGCCTGCCAAAGCGGGTGCCGTGTCCCTGGGCAAATCTCTGGGCAAGTCTCTGGCCAAGTCGCGCGGCAAACCGGCAGCGAAGAAGGGTGCGGCGAAGCGATCGGCCAAGGCTGCGTCGAAGTCGAAGACCCTGCGCAGCGTTGCCGGCGGGCTTGCGACCGCGGCGTTGGCCGCGGGTACCGCGGCCGCCGCAATCAAGGGCGCGCAAGCACTTCGCAAGAATGGCAAAAACGGCAAGAATGGCAAGCCAAAGTCCGCGCTGCCTGCGCCGTCGAAAAAGCCCTTCGGCCAGGCCGGCAAGGCGCTCGACGGCGTGCG
>NZ_JBKBVB010000175.1:0-6318 GCF_046289595.1 Pseudorhodoplanes sp. | reverse complement strand
CCTGCGTCTTTCGGCGCATCATTCCCCTCACATTTTCATGAAAGACGGGCGTCCCCGCGCCGGCCAAAGAACAGGGGCGGCGGCGCTTGCCCGCCCCGCGCCCTTTCACGTCCCGGGCGGCAGGCCGGACCGCGAAACGTCATTCCGCAGGAGGGCTTTCTTGACCATGCCGCAGGGCAGCGCTTCCCAGCGCAGGACTTCGCAAGTTTTTTGCCCGAATCTCCCTTCCGGGTCCGGGACCGCATTCCTACATCGCAGCTGCGGATGCCCGTCCGGGGTCCGCCGGTTTGGTTCGGAGTGTCTTTGGTCTGCCGTTTTGCGGCGGATCATGGTCTCCGGACGAGAGAGATGCTCCGCAGGTGCCTCGTGAAGGGCCGCGGATCAGGCCGAGGGAGCGACAGATGGATTTTGAAAAATACACCGAGCGCGTGCGCGGTTTTATTCAGTCGGCGCATTCGCTGGCCCTCCGTGAGGGCAACCCCCAATTCACCCCCGAACATCTTCTGAAAGTGCTGCTGGACGATCCGGAAGGATTGTGCGCCGGCCTGATCGACCGTTCGGGCGGCCATTCCAGGCAGGCTCTGGCCGACGTGGAAGCCGCGCTGAAGAAGCTGCCGAAAGTCTCCGGCGGCGGCGCTGGCCAGCCGCAGATGACGCCGGCGCTGGCGCGCATTTTCGACCAGGCCGAGAAGGTCGCGCAGAAGGCGGGCGATTCCTACGTCACCGTCGAACGGCTCCTGCTCGCGTTTGCGATGGACCGCGACAGCGAGGCGGGCAAGATTTTGCAGAAGGCGGGCGTCACCGCGCAGAACCTGAATGCGGCGATCGAGGCGATCCGCAAGGGCCGTACCGCAGATACCGCGACCGCCGAAAATGCCTATGACGCTCTGAAGAAATACGCGCGCGATCTGACGCAGGCGGCGCGCGACGGCAAGCTCGATCCTGTGATCGGCCGTGACGAGGAGATTCGCCGGACCATTCAGGTGCTGTCACGCCGGACCAAGAACAATCCCGTTCTGATCGGCGAGCCGGGCGTCGGCAAGACCGCGATCGTGGAAGGCCTGGCGCTGCGCATCGTCAACGGCGACGTGCCGGAATCGCTCGAGGACAAGAAGCTGCTCGCGCTCGACATGGGCGCGCTGATTGCCGGCGCCAAATATCGCGGCGAATTCGAAGAGCGGCTGAAGGCGGTTCTAACCGAAGTCGGCGGCTCGGACGGGCAGATCATTCTTTTCATCGACGAGATGCATACCCTGGTCGGGGCCGGCAAGGCGGACGGGGCGATGGACGCCTCGAACTTGCTCAAGCCGGCTCTGGCGCGCGGCGAACTGCATTGCGTCGGCGCCACCACGCTCGATGAATACCGCAAGCATGTCGAAAAGGATGCCGCGCTGGCGCGGCGCTTCCAGCCGGTCTTTGTCGACGAGCCCAGTGTCGAGGACACCATCTCGATCCTGCGCGGGCTGAAGGAAAAATACGAGGCGCATCACAAGGTGAAGGTCGCGGACGCGGCGCTGGTCGCAGCAGCCACGCTGTCGCACCGCTACATTACCGACCGCTTCCTGCCGGACAAGGCGATCGACCTTGTCGACGAGGCTGCGGCGCGGCTGCGCATGCAGATCGATTCCAAGCCGGAAGAGCTCGACAATCTCGATCGCGAAATCGTGCGTCTGAAGATCGAGCAGGAGGCTTTGCGCAAGGAGACCGATCCGGGCTCCAAGGACCGGCTGAAAAAGCTCGAAAAGGAGCTCGCCGAACTGGAGGAGAAGGCCGACGCTCTCACCGCGAAGTGGAAGGCGGAGAAGGACAAGCTCACCAAGGCGGCCGATCTGCAGAAAGAGCTCGACAAGCTGAAGAATGAACTCGCGGACGCAACGCGCCGTGGCGACTATCAGCGCGCGGGCGAACTGCAATATGGCCGGATTCCCGAGCTCGAGAAGAAGCTGAAGGACGTCGAGGAGGCCAGCGCCGCACACGCCGTGCTGTCGGAGGAGGCCGTCACCGCAAGCCATATCGCACAGGTGGTGTCGCGCTGGACCGGCATTCCGGTCGACCGGATGATGGAAGGCGAGCGCGAGAAGCTGCTCAAGATGGAGGAGCAGATCACCAAGCGCGTGATCGGCCAGAAGGAAGCGGTGCAGGCGGTCTCGACCGCGGTGCGGCGCGCGCGTGCCGGCCTGCAGGATCCTAACCGGCCGATCGGCTCGTTCATGTTCTTAGGCCCGACCGGCGTCGGCAAGACCGAATTGACCAAGGCGCTCGCCGAATTCCTGTTCGACGACGAACACGCGATGGTGCGCATCGACATGTCGGAATTCATGGAGAAGCATTCCGTGGCCCGGCTGATCGGCGCGCCCCCCGGCTATGTCGGCTACGAGGAAGGCGGCGCGCTGACCGAAGCGGTGCGGCGGCGGCCCTATCAGGTGATCCTGTTCGACGAGATCGAGAAGGCGCATCCGGATGTGTTCAACGTGCTGCTGCAGGTGCTCGACGACGGCCGCCTGACCGACGGGCAGGGCCGCACCGTGGACTTCCGCAACACCCTGATCGTGATGACGTCCAATCTCGGCGCCGAATATCTGGTCAACCAGAAGGAAGGCGAGGATTCGGACGCTGTGCGCGACCAGGTGATGGCGGTGGTGCGGGCGAATTTCCGGCCCGAATTCCTCAACCGTGTCGACGAGATATTGCTGTTCCATCGGCTCAAGCGCGAAGACATGAGCCGGATTGTCGACATCCAGCTGCAGCGCCTCTTGAAGCTCCTTGAGGAGCGCAAGATCACGATCACGCTCGAACCTGCAGCGCGCGAATGGCTCGCCGAGAAGGGTTACGATCCGGCCTATGGCGCGCGCCCGCTCAAGCGCGTGATCCAGAAGAACCTGCAGGATCCGCTCGCCGAGCTGATCCTGTCCGGCAAGATCAAGGACGGTGATGAGGTGAAGGTTTCCGTCGGCAAGGGCGGGCTGACCTTCAATGGCGAAGCCGCCAGGCAAGCTGCATAAGGCTGAAGCTCTCTCCCTGCGCTTGCGGGGAGAGCGTCCTTCCTGCCGAGGCGATTATCGGCGCGCCGGTTTGGCCGCCTTTTCGTTGCGCCTTGCTTTGCGTCTTGGCGCCAAACAGGCGGTCGCCGGCTTTGGTCGGTGAACCGGGCTGTCGCCGGTCGCCAACGCCAAGACTAACGCGCGCTGGCGTTGGTCTGCGCCATGCGGCTGCCGCCGCGCGCCATCATGGAGTCGATCCGCTCGCGCTCTTCTTCGAATTGCGCGAGAATTTTGTCTTCCAGCACGCGGCCGCGGGGCAGACGAATGCGCATTGGATCGACAAAACGGCCGTTGACCATGATCTCGTAGTGCAGATGCGCGCCGGTCGACAGGCCGGTCGAGCCGACAAACCCGATCACCTGGCCCTGCCGCACCTTCGCACCCTCGGCGATGCCCTTGGCATAGGCGGTCATGTGGCCATAGGCGGTCTCGTAGCCGTTGGTGTGGCGGATGCGAACATATTTGCCGTAGCCGCCTTCCCAGCCGACCCGGTCCACTTCGCCGTTGCCGGCGGCATAGATCGGCGTGCCGTGAGGCGCCGCCCAGTCCACGCCGGTATGCATCTTGGCGTAGCCAAGGATCGGATGGCGCCGCACACCGAAACCGGAGCGAAGGATGCCGTCGGCGATCGGCTTTCTGACCAGGAATTTCTTCGCGCTCTTCCCGGTCTCGTCGTAGAAGTCGACGATGTTGTCGTCGGGGGTCTGGAAGCGGTAGTAGCGCCGGTATTCGCCGCCGACGGTGAGCGCGGCAAACAGCACGTCGTTGCGGGTCTCGGCGCCGCCCGGCGCTTCATCCTCGCCGGCATAGAGGACGTCGAACGAATCGCCGGGCTGGACCCTGCGCTGGAAATCGACGTCGTAGGAATAGACGCGGATCAGATCGTCGATCACCGCGCGTGGAATCTGGTTGCGGAGCGCGGTCTCGTAGATGCTCTGATAGAGACGCAAGCCGGAGCCGTCGTCCTCCTCCTCGTCATCGCGCGGTTCCGACATCGAGGCGGTGTTCATGGCCGCGACATCCACCGCGACATAGCGCCCGAGGTCGGACAGGGCGATCACGGCCTCGATGGCCGCGTCGTTAGCGACGATCACACGAGCGGGCTGCTGGCGCGCGCCATCGGGCGTCGGCAGCAGCAGAACCCGCACACGGTGGCCTTCTCTCAGGCCGTTGTCGCGCCCTCGGAAACCGAGCGCCGCAGCGATCGCGCGGATTTCCTGCGGGAGCGCGCCGAGGTCCTGGAGGATGCTCGAAATGTTGTCGCCCTTCTTGACGACGACGGACTTCTCGTTGGCGGTGTTCGACGGCGTGGTGTTCTTGGGCAGGAGCGTAATGTTTTCCGGCACGATCCGCGCCTCGAACCCGGCATAGGGATCCGGGTTGCTGTCGGCGGGGGCATAGCCGAGGGCGCGGGGCGGGGTCAGTCCGGCGACCTGATAGCGCGTGCCGGGATCCTGCGCGTTCCAGCTCGCGGCCTCGCGAACGCTCGCAAGGATTTCATCCATCGGCGCGGTGCCGGCAAGTTTCGCGCGCGGCAGGATCGCGGCAAGGTCGCGCTGCTCGAACGAGACTTCCGCATCCGGAGCCGCCGCTTCGGCATTGTTGCTGTTCGGGACCGGCGTGTCGGTGTCGGCCAGCATCTTTTGCGGATTGAAGGGCGGAATATTCGCGGAGAGTTCGGTTGCCGCCAGGGCAAGATTGGAGGAGACCCGCACGTAGGGACGCACCCGGACGATCTCGCGATTGCCGACCCGGCTGGTCGTGGACACGCGGATGACCTGGCGTGCCGAGTTGGTTTCGCCGGCCGGCGGCAGGCGGTCGCCCTTGCGGGGACCGGCGGCGCGCTCGGCGATCGCGCCACGCAGCGCAGTATCGGCGCGCTCGGGCGAGGCGGCGAAATGAGCCTCGCCATCGAGCGATGTAAAAACGGCGCCGCCAATCAGGGCTGCGCCGCAAAGGCCCGTCAGGATTGTGCCGGAAAACCACTGCGCGGAGACGCGCCGGCGGTCGATGGTCATGCCGGTGCCGCCATCGACGGAAATCGGCGGCTCATTGCCAAGATCGATGCGATCGATCTCGCGCCCCGACCGGAATGCCGCCCGCCTTCCGTGATCCAATGCGCCGTCCCCCTCAACCGCGGGCGTATCAAGCTCAAAGCGTGTCCGCCCGGTCCGAACAGTCGACGGATCGCCGCCCCCAAGCAGCGATCCGAACCGGACAACGACGCGGCGGCACGATGCCGTGGCCGCTACAGCCCGTCAATGCGAGCCGGTCATCTTGCCGCAACCGCTTCGAATTGGCCTGCAGGGCCCCGCGAACATGCTCCCCACAGCCTCAGAGGACGACCCATGAATGTGGCCTCAGTACGGCGCGGCCTCCAATTGCCTTGAAAAATCAAGGACTCGACCCATCTAATCTAGACAGGCCCGGGTTTGGGGACGACGCGATTTTTTTTCGTTGTAATCGTGTTGACACGAAAAGGGCTCCCGAATATATACCCCGTCACTGGCGCGCCGCACTGCCTCGGCGTGACGACGCGCCTTTCGAAGCACCTCACTTGAAACAGTGAAATCAGCTTCCGATCAGTTGTCGGAGGCAGGAAAGCTTCGCCGGTTTTTGTCCCCGGGCGTCGGGGATGGGGCCTCCCGGCCCCGGGCTGTTTGAAAAGTGAATCGGAAGAAAGAGAAACGTGGACGGCGGAGTCCTTGCGGGCCGCTTCCAAGTGCATGCTCGGGGTGAATGCCCCAGCCTGTGCGAGGGCGCGGCCAGACGAGAATACTTCGGCGGTCTACGTTTCAAGGTACATCGCAACGGTCGGGCAACCGAGCAATCGGGGGCAAGACCGGTGGATGGACCTCGTCAAAGATGGCGTTGCGAAAGCAACACCAGCGAAACGTGTGATCAGCCGAGATCAAATCTCATGAAACTTGAGAGTTTGATCCTGGCTCAGAGCGAACGCTGGCGGCAGGCCTAACACATGCAAGTCGAGCGCCCCGCAAGGGGAGCGGCAGACGGGAGAGTAACACGTGGGAACGTGCCCTTCAGTACGGAACAACCAAGGGAAACTTTGGCTAATACCGTATACGCCCGCAAGGGGAAAGATTTATCGCTGAAGGATCGGCCCGCGTCTGATTAGCTAGTTGGTGGGGTAATGGCCCACCAAGGCGACGATCAGTAGCTGGTCTGAGAGGATGATCAGCCCCACTGGGACTGAGACACGGCCCAGACTCCTACGGGAGGCAGCAGTGGGGAATATTGGACAATGGGCGCAAGCCTG
>NZ_JBKBVB010000025.1:0-42703 GCF_046289595.1 Pseudorhodoplanes sp. | reverse complement strand
TGTCCTATGAGCTGGTGGGAAGACCGGTGCAAATCCTCCACTGCCCTGCGGTTCACCGACGTCTGCCTGCGCGGGATCGCGCAGGTCATGCTGCAAAACAATCCGCTGACCGGGGCGCTGTTTCTTGCAGCCATCGTATGGGCCTCGTTTACGGCGGGCGCTCCCCGCCTGGCGATTGCCACGATCCTTGCGGTCGTTGTCGCAACCCTCACCGCGCAATGGCTCCGGGTCGATCAGGCCGAACTGGAAGACGGCCTTTATGGCTACAACGCCACCCTGGTCGGCCTTGCGCTCGCTACCTTCCTCGCCCCCGGCGCCCTGCTTTGGCTTTATGTCCTGTTAGGCGCCATCGTCTCGGTGATCGCCACGCTTGCGAGCTTCCGAGTGCTCAAACCCTGGGCGCTGCCTGCGCTGACGGCGCCGTTTGTGCTCGTGACCTGGCTGATGTTGCTCGCGAGCTACGGCTTTGCCGGTCTCAGCGGGGCTGCGCTCCCGACCGGAGCCGTGGTTGGTGCATACCAGGCCTATCCATCCGATCCGCTCGATATTGTCGGATTCATCCGCGGCGTGTTTCTCAGCATCTCGCAAGTCTTCTTGAAGGCCGACGGCATCGCCGCCCTGCTTCTGATCACTGGACTTTTGGTCAATTCGCGCGCCGCTGCAGCCTTTGCCGTCGGGGCCGCGATCCTTGCTGTCGCAACGGCCCATGTTCTGGGCGCTGAAAGCGATCTGATTACGGGAGGGCTCCTTGGCTTCAGCCCCATCCTCACCGCCATCACCCTTGGGACAGTGTTCTACAAGCCGAGCGCCCGGGTTGCCGCGTATGCAGCCTTGGGAGCCGCTTTCACCGTGGTGACGCAGGCGGCGATGAACGTGGCCCTGACACCGATTGCCGTTCCGGCCCTGACCGCGCCGTTCGTTCTGGTGTCCTGGATGTTTCTGTTGCCGCGGCAATGCCTCCAAACGGCACCGCCGGACGAGAAAATAAGCGAGTGATCGAAACCGCCTCTCTTGCGATCATTTGTCTCCCGGAGGGATTTGGCCGGGCTGCCGCGTCTGAAGGCTGATGATGACCGCGGCCATCACGGCCGCGACGATGCCCGCGGCGAAGCCATTGTTGTAAAGATTCAGCCCGGCATGCACCGTTCCGACGCTGCGCGCCGCGGACGAATGCAAAAATCCAACCACAACACCCCAATGCCATCCGAAGCGCCCGGCAATCGGCGCCAGCGTGGTCCCGAACAGCGCCGCGAGCAGTGCCGACGGGTCGTCCGCGCTCCACGGCTTGACGAGCGAGCCCAGAAACACGCCGAGCATGATCGGCCAGATATTTCTCGGATGCTTGCCATATGCTGCGAAGCCGACAATGGCGAAAATCGCGCCGATGACCGGCCCGTTAAGGTCGCCGCCGATCAGAAAGACATAGGCGAGTCCGACCGCGCCGGTGAGACTCATATTGACCAGAACCGGCCCGAAGCCTGTGAGCGCCACAAAGTCCGCCGGCGCCTGTCCTGATTCGCGCACGATCTGCAGCATGCGCGCGACGACGTTGCGGTCGAGCAGATAGCCAAGCACCGCCATCGACAGAAATATGGCGACAAGAAACCCGCCCAGGAGCCGGTTGTATCCCGTGGTCCAGATCATCACAGGATCGGGAACGAACCCGAACGACTTGTAGAGCGCGACGATCAAGACGCCGATGATGCCGGCTGTAAAGCCCATATTGTACAAGCTGTATCCTTGATGCGCCTTGAACAGCTGAGCCGCCGCCGGCGCCAGAACGAAGCCGATGAGCGTCGCGGTCGCAGCGCCGAGCGGCAGGGCCACCGGGAAAGGCAGCGCGGTGCTGAACGCGATTTCCGAGAAGATCGGCGCAAGCGCGGTGCCGAAGAAGGCCGTGTTGATATGCGTGGCGAATGTTTCACCCTTGAACCGGCAATACAGAAATACGCCGAGAACGATGAACCATATGTTCAGGATGTTCTTGCCGAACAGGCCGAAGCCAAGGACCAGAAACAGGCAGGCAACAGCGGCACCGGATATTTTTGCGGCGCATCGGTGATAGAAAATGCAGGCCAAAAGCGTGAGGAGCCCGGCATTGACGCACGCCGCGCCCTTCCCTCCCACGCCGAAATAATCCGTCAGCAGCGCGTCGCGCGTGGAGACGATCTCAATGAGCCCCCGCATCACGGTTGCCGGGCCATCGACAACAAGCCCGAATAAGACGAAAACCGCTGCATAAGCCGCAACGATGCCGAGGATTGCACGGTCGGAGAGCTGAACCGGTTCGGCGGCGCCTGGTAGATTGGCTATCGTCATCGGTTCGACAATCCCGGCAGCACGCGGCACATTTCAGCCGGCCCAGAGCCGCGGCAACGCGCCGCAAAGATTATTCAGCACCGAAACCAGGTCTCGCCGCAAGCGCATGGCGTCGCTCGCGCACAGACGCAGCACCGCAATTCCATTCCAGGCCGAAACACCGGTTTCGCTGTTGCATTCGGCGAGGCAGGCCCGCGCCCGCTCGGCCAGCGCCTCGTCTCCTGGCACAATCACCAGGGTCGCGAAGGCGGTTGCGCCGCCGCCAGCCGCCGGGCGGGCCAGCAGCGCAGAAATATCGCCGTCAAGGCGCAACGTATCCGCAAAGACCAGCGACCCATTCAGTCGGATGCGCCAACGATCGACAAGTCCGCCGCCGCGTACGGTTTCGCTCATGGCGGTACGGCCGAAAATCGTCGTTTCCACCAAGACCAGCGACCCGCCAGCAGCGATATCGGCCTCGATCGACCGGTTCAGCTTCGCCTCGTCGAACAGGATGGTTTCCTGCGGCAGCCACCGCAAAACCGCGCCCGGGGCAGCCATCAGCCGGACCGCAACCCGCGACGGCGCATCGATGGCGCGATAGACTTTCTCCGCCGCGGCCGTGGTCACGGCGAGCTGCGTTTGCGGACCTGCCGTCACGGCAATAGTGAACTCGTCGCCACCGGCAATGCCGCCTGCGGTGTTGAGAATCACCGCCTCGCATTCCGGACCGCTGACATCGGGAAGGCGCACGCGAAACGATCCCTGCTCGGTGACCCTGTCGCGGCGGGTACGTCCGCTCGCGGCGCTGACCGAAAGGTCGATCAGTCCATGCGCCCGATTGCGGGCGAAGACGGTAGCCTTGTCTGCGGGACCGGGTCCGGGAGCCATGCCACATGTCTAGCATGGTTCGCGCCGGGACGAAGACCTACAGCGCCAGCGCGCGACGCAACGCGGGCTCGTCCAGATCGTCCTTGCCGGACGCGTACACCACCGAACCGCGGTCCATGGCGACGAAGCGGTCGCCGAGTTCGCGAGCGAAGTCGTAATATTGCTCGACCAGAACGATGGCGATATTTCCGAGATTGCGCAGATAAGCGATGGCGCGGCCGATATCCTTGATGATGGAGGGCTGGATGCCCTCGGTCGGCTCGTCGAGCAGCAGCAGCCGCGGCTGCATCACCAGCGCCCGCCCGATCGCAAGCTGCTGCTGCTGGCCTCCGGACAGGTCGCCGCCGCGCCGGCGCAGCATGTTATTGAGAACCGGGAACAGCGAGAATACGTCGTCCGGGATGGCGCGCTCGCTGCGCTTGAGCGGCGCGAAGCCGGTCTTCAGGTTTTCTTCGACGGTCAGTAGCGGAAAGATTTCCCGCCCCTGCGGCACAATGGCGATCCCCGAGCGGGCCCGCTGATAAGGCTTGAGGCCGTTGATCGCGCGGCCGTCCCATTCGATCGTGCCCTTGCTGACCGGCTGCTGGCCGACAATGGCGCGCAGAAGGCTGGTCTTGCCTACGCCGTTGCGGCCGAGCACGCAGGTGACTTCGCCGGCCTTGGCGACGAGCGACACCCCGCGCAAGGCTTGCGCCGCGCCGTAATGCAGATCGATGGATTTCACGTCGAGCATTTGTCGGCCTCCGTCATTCCGGGGCGCGCGCAAAGCACGAACCCGGAATCCATCACTACCAGCGCAGCTACGGTGTCCGGGCTCGGGGCTTCCGCCCGCCGGGAAATGACCATGTGAGACAATCCCGCCATCACCGCCCCAGATAGACCTCAACCACGCGCTGGTTGGTCGAGACCTGGTCGATCGACCCCTCCGCCAGCACAGAACCTTCGTGCAGGCACGTTACCTTGACGCCGAGCTCGCGCACGAAATGCATATCGTGTTCAACCACGATCACGCTCTTTTCCCGATTGATTTCGCGCAGCAGCGTTGCGGTCTGCATGGTCTCGGCGTCGGTCATGCCGGCGACCGGCTCGTCGACCAGCAGGAGCTTCGGCTCCTGCGCCAGCAGCATGCCGATTTCGAGCCATTGCTTCTGGCCATGCGACAGCGAGCCCGCAAGCCGAAAGCGCGCCGGTTTCAGCCTGATGATGTCGAGAATCTTGTCGATCCGGCTCGTATCGTCCGCATTGGGGGACCATCGAAGCGACGCGCGCGCACTCTTGTCCATGCTGAGCGCCAGCAGGACATTGTCCTCCACCGTGTGCATTTCGAACACGGTCGGCTTCTGGAATTTGCGGCCGATACCGCGCCGCGCGATCTCGGTCTCGTCGAGCTTGGTCAGGTCGGCCTCGCCCTCGAAAACCGCATAGCCTTCGTCCGGCCTCGTCTTGCCGGTGATGACGTCCATCATCGTGGTCTTGCCCGCGCCATTGGGGCCGATGATGGCGCGCATCTCGCCCGGCTCGATGGCGAGCGACAGGTTGTTGAGCGCCTTGAAGCCGTCGAACGACACCGAAATGCCGTCGAGATAGAGCAGCGCCGTGGTGGTCCGCATGTCCATCTTGCGCTACTCCGCAGGCTTGGCCGCCGCGTCGGCCGCGACGGGCTCGCTGCCCCCCGCAGCGGCCTTTCGCGCCTGCCGCTCGCCCCACCAGTGCGAAACGGTCCCGACGATCCCCCGCGGCAGGAAAAGCGTGACGAACACGAATAATCCGCCGAGCACGAACAACCAGTATGGCGCCAGCAAACCGGTGGTGAAGGTCGTCTTGGCGTAATTCACCAGCACGGCGCCCAGCACCGCGCCGGTCAGCGTACCGCGGCCGCCGACCGCGACCCACAGCACGGCCTCGATCGAGTTGGCGGGCGCAAATTCGCTCGGATTGATAATGCCCACCTGCGGCACATAGAGCGCGCCGGCAAGTCCGGCCATACAGGCCGAGACTGTCCACACGAACAGCTTGTAGTGTTCGACCCGGTAGCCGAGGAAGCGCGTGCGCGATTCCGCATCGCGGATCGCGACCAGCACCTTGCCGAGCTTCGAGGTCACGATCTTGCGGCAGATGATGAAGCAAATGCCGAGCGCGGCGCAGGAAACCGCAAACAAGGCCGCGCGGGTCGACTGCGCCTGCACGTTGAAGCCCAGGATATCCTTGAAGTCGGTCAGACCGTTATTGCCGCCGAAGCCGAAATCGTTGCGGAAGAAGGCCAGCATCAGCGCGAAGGTCAGCGCCTGCGTGATGATGGAGAGATAGACGCCGGTGACGCGCGAGCGAAACGCGAACCAGCCGAACAGGAAGGCCAGCACCCCGGGTGCGAGAAACACCATCAGGATCGCGTAGGGGAAGGACTGGAAGCCGTACCAGAAAAACGGCAATTCCTTCCAGTTCAGGAACACCATGAAGTCCGGAAGGAGCGGATTGGCATAGACGCCGCGATCGCCGATCTGCCGCATCAGGTACATTCCCATCGCATAGCCGCCGAGCGCGAAGAACGCGCCGTGGCCAAGCGAGAGGATCCCGCAATAGCCCCAGATCAGGTCGATCGAGAGCGCCAGCAGCGCATAGCAGATGTATTTGCCGAACAGCGCAACTGCATAGGTGGGCACATGCAGTGGATGCGAGGGGGGAAGCAACAGATTCGAGAGCGGCACGAGGATCGCGACCGCAGACAGAATCGTGAGGAACACGACTGCCTGCCTATCCAGCGTGCGGATGATGGGGCCACCGTTCATGTGTGAGCCCCCGCGCGTTCGCAATCGTTCATCATGCTTCCACCGCCCGGCCCTTCAGCGCGAACAGGCCGCGCGGGCGCTTCTGGATGAACAGGATGATAAGGACGAGGATCGCGATCTTGGCGACGACCGCGCCCGCATAGGGCTCCAGAAACTTGTTGGCGATGCCGAGCGAGAAGGCGCCGACCAGCGTGCCCCAGAGATTGCCGACGCCACCGAACACCACCACCATGAAACTATCGATGATGTAGCTCTGGCCGAGATTGGGCGAAACGTTATCGATCTGCGACAGCGCGACACCGGCGAGCCCGGCAATGCCGGAGCCGAGGCCGAAGGTCAGCATATCGACATTGGCGGTCTTGATCCCCATCTGCGCCGCCATGCGGCGGTTCTGCGTCACCGCGCGCATCTCCAGCCCGATGCGGGTGAAGCGCAAGATCGCGAGCAGCCCGAAGAAAACGGCGAGCGTGAAAATCACGATCCACATGCGGTTATAGGTGATGGTGATCTGGCCGACCTCGAAGGCGCCGCTCATCCAGGATGGATTGCCGACTTCGCGGTTGGTCGGTCCGAAAATCGTACGCACCGCCTGTTGCAGGATCAGCGAGATGCCCCAGGTGGCGAGCAGCGTGTCGAGCGCGCGCCCATAGAGCCACTGGATCACCGTCCGCTCGATCAGGATGCCGATCGCACCGGCCAGCAGGAAGGCCATTGGAATGGCAATCGCCAGCGAATAATCGAACAGCGCCGGATTATGGGCGCGGATCAACTCCTGCACCACGAAAGTCACATAGGCGCCGATCATCACCATCTCGCCATGCGCCATGTTGATGACGCCCATCACCCCGAAAGTGATGGCAAGCCCGATGGCTGCGAGCAAAAGCACCGAGCCGAGCGACAGCCCGTACCAGGCGTTCTGCAGCACTTCCCAGAAGGCAAGCTGGTTCTGAATTGCCGAGATCGCGTCCTGCGCCTTGATCTTCACCTCGGCGGGCGTATTTGCCGGCAGTCCCACGAGGAGCGCAATCGAGTCCTGGTCGCCGCGCGCGCGAATGGTGTCGATGGCGGCGAGTTTTTCCTTTTCCGACGCATCGTCCTTGTAGAGAATCACCGCTGCCCGAGCTTCCTCGAAAGCCCGCTTGATGCGCTGCTGGGCCTCCTTGGCGATCGCCGCATCGAGCGCTTCAAGTGCTCCAGCATCCCGCGACCGGAATACCGCTTGCGCCGAGGCAAGACGCTGGCGCGGATCCGGCGCCATCAGTCTCAGGCCGCCAAGGGCCGCATCGAGCGCGCGGCGCAGCCGGTTGATGACGCGGACTTCGTTCAGGGATGCAGGCGCCGGATCGGCCGCAGTGCCCGTCGCGGCGTCAAGCACGGTGTCACCTTGGCGGATAAACACTTTTTTGGTTGCCGGGTCGAAAAACAACCGGCCGCCCTGGAGGGCCTCCAGAATCGCAACCGCCCGCGGCGATCCCGAGGCCGCGACCGCGGCGATCCCTTCTTCGGTCTTGTTGAACGAGCCTTCGGCAAAGGGAGCCAGCGCATCGTCCAGGGTCTGGCTGGTGGCGGACGGCGCGGCCAGAAAAAATGCAAGCGCCAGAACGCAGGCGACCAGACGGCCGCACATGAATGTCATCTTTCGCGTTGTCCCGGCATTCTGTTGGCAGGTGGAAGCGGCGCTGTGCGCCGCTTCCGGTGTCGTTTTCACCAGTCGGTCGTCAGGAGCCCTGACCGCCGCACTTCTTGGTGACCTTGTTGTAATTGCCGCACTTCAGATTGACCCAGTCGGCGATCAGGTCCTTGGAGCCTTCCAGATGCGGCGACCAGGCTTCGCCGGGGATCAGGCCGTCGGTCTTCCACACGATGTCGAACTGGCCGTCGCCGCGCACTTCGCCGATGAAGACCGGCTTGGTGATGTGGTGGTTCGGCAGCATTTCCGAAATGCCGCCGGAGAGGTTCGGGACCTTGATGCCCGGCAGCGCGTCGATCACCTTGTCGGCTTCGACCGTGCCCGCCTTCTTGACCGCCTCGACCCACATGTTGAAGCCAATCACATGAGCTTCCATGGGATCGTTGGTGACGCGCTTGGGATTCTTCGTGAAGGCTTTCCACTTCTCGATGAATTCCTTGTTGGCGGGCGTGTCGATCGACTGGAAGTAGTTCCAGGCGGCGAGATGGCCTTCCAGCGGCTTGGTGTCGATGCCGGCCAGCTCTTCTTCGCCGACAGAGAAGGCGACGACCGGGATGTCTTTCGCCTTGACGCCGCGGTTGGCGAGTTCCTTGTAGAACGGCACATTGGCGTCGCCGTTGATGGTGGAGACGACCGCGGTCTTCTTGCCGGCCGAACCGAACTTCACGATGTCGGCGACGCGGGTCTGCCAGTCCGAGTGACCGAACGGGGTGTAGTTGATCGAAATGTCCTCGTCCTTGACGCCCTTGGACTTCAGATAGGCCTCGAGGATCTTGTTGGTGGTGCGCGGATAGACGTAGTCGGTGCCTTCCAGCACCCAGCGCTGCACCTTCTCTTCCTTCATCAGATAGTCGACCGCGGGGATCGCCTGCTGGTTCGGCGCGGCGCCGGTATAGAACACGTTGCGCTCGCTCTCCTCGCCCTCATACTGGACCGGGTAGAACAGGATCGAGTTCAGCTCCTTGAATACCGGAAGCACCGACTTGCGCGACACCGAGGTCCAGCATCCGAACACGGCCGCAACCTTGTCCTTGGCGATCAGCTCGCGCGCCTTTTCGGCGAAGAGTGGCCAGTTCGACGCCGGGTCGACAACAACCGCTTCCAGTTTCTTGCCGAGCAGACCGCCCTTCTTGTTCTGCTCCTCGATCAGCATGAGCATGACGTCCTTCAGCGTGGTCTCGCTGATGGCCATGGTGCCGGAGAGCGAATGGAGAATGCCGACCTTGATCGTTTCCTGCGCCTTGACCGGCAGGACGGCTGCCATCGATAGCGCAAGGCCCGCAGCCGAGGCCAACAGCCAGCGGCGGGCGATCGGTCGCGGAGCGACCGCACGGATGAAGTGGTTCATGTTGTTTCCTCTGCTTCACGCGCACGCCAGAAAACCCGGCATCCCGCGCCGCAGGGGAGTTCGCAAGGGATGTGCCAATTTTCGAAAGTGGTCCAAGGCCTTGAGTTACAACCAAAAAATGTGACCGTTGCCCGCCTGCAAAATAGGCAGGTGAAACAGCCTGATTACCATTGAAACAAGTTGGTTATTTTTTGTGCACATCGACCGTCTTCACCGGCCATTGTTTCGACTGGGCTTGGCCGCGGGTTGGCGCTACAGCCCTCCGATCGCGGTCCGTGGCCCGAAAGAATGCTTATGATCAGGACGAGCGGGTTGAGTTTTGCTGTTGCAGTTGCGGTCGCCGTATCGCTCGCCCTGAAAGGGCCGGCTTCGGCGCAGGCTCGCGGGGAAGCCAAAGTGCTGCTGGAGCGCGCCGTCGAATTGTCCAATTCCGGCGACGCGGCCGGCGCTCTGCCGCTGGCGCAACAGGCGCTGACGATCCTCGAAAAGGCGGAGGGTCCGGATCATCCTGACGTTGCTTCGGCGCTTAATTATCTCGGAATTCTGAACCAGCAGACCGGCCGCCTTAAGGAAGCCGAGCCACTCTATCAGCGCGCATTGTCGATCCGGCAAAGGGTGTTCGGCGCCGAACACCCGCAAGTCGCGATCTCTGCGGACAACCTCGCCGCGCTCTATCGCACCACCGGGCGCAGGAACGAGGCCGAACTTCTGTACAAACGGGTGCTGGTGATCCAGGAGAACAATTTCGGGCCGGAGCATCCCGCGGTTGCGGCAACGGCGAGCAATCTCGCCGCCATCTATCAGGAGACCGGGCGTGCGCGCGATGCCGAGCCCTTCTTCCGGCGCGCGCTCACCATCAACGAAAAGGCCTTTGGACCCGATCATCCGCAGGTCGCCGCATCGCTTCTGGCACTCGGCGCGCTCTACCGGACCAGCGGCCGGCTTGCCGAAGCCGAACCGATGCTCAAGCGCGCCGTCACCATCGAAGAACAGGCTCGCGGCGCGGAGCATCCCGAGATCGCAAGTCCCCTCCTCGAACTGGCCATGGTGTACTGGATGCAGGGCCGCACCGACGACGTCGAGCCTCTGTTCAAGCGTGCGCTCGTCATTCGCGAAAAGGGCTACGGACCCGACCATCCCGCCGTCGCGCAAGCCGTCAACACCATGGCCGGCTTCTATCGCGATCAGGGCCGCCACAGCGATGCCGAGCCATATTTCAAGCGGGTGCTCGCCATGTACGAAAAGGCGCTCGGTCCGGACCATCCCGGGGTCGCGACATCGCTGAACAATCTGGCGGTGCTCTATCAGGAGATGGGCCGGCCGGGCGATGCCGAACCGCTGGCGAAGCGTGCGCTGACGATCCGCGAGAAGACGTTCGGGCCGAATAATCCGCAGCTCCTGAATACGATCCACAATCTCGCGGAGCTTTACCGCACGCTCGGCCGCAAGGCCGAGGCCGATGCTCTCGCCAAACGCGCGGACGCGATCCGGCAGCGGGCCAAATAGACCTTTCAAGCAACCCCAGCAAGGGAGGCTTGTGTCCCGGTTCCGGATGATGCACATCCCCGGCAGTCAATGCCGGAGTGTGATTTCATGGCCCAGAAAATTGGACTCGTTGTGACTGCCCACCCGGGTGATTTCGTCTGGCGCGCAGGCGGCGCGATCGCGCACCATGCGAAGATGGGCTACCGGATGAAGATCGTCTGCATGAGCTTCGGCGAGCGCGGCGAGAGCCAGTTCGCCTGGAAGGAAGCGGGCGCCACGCTGGAAAGCGTGAAGGCCGGCCGGAAAGACGAGGCGGAACGCGCCGCAGCGCTTCTTGGCGCAGAGATCGAGTTTTTCGATTGCGGCGATTATCCGCTGAAACTGACCGACGCGCATTTCGACCGCATGGTCGACATCTATCGCGAAACCAATCCGGCCTTCGTGCTCACCCATGCGCTGAAGGACCCCTATAATTTCGACCATCCCAACGCCGCCCATTTCGCGCAGGAAACGCGCGTGGTCGCGCAGGCGATGGGCCACAAGCCGGGCGCCAAGTACCAATACTCTGCGCCGCCGGTTTATCTGTTCGAACCGCATCAGCCCGAGCAATGCGACTTCAAGCCGGATCTTATCCTGAAGATCGATGACGTGTGGGAGACCAAGTACAAGGCCTTCCAGATCCTGGCGGCGCAAAAGCACCTCTGGCACTATTACGAGCGGGTGGCGCTGAACCGCGGCATTCAGGGCTCGCGCAATACCGGCATCCCGATGACCTATGGTGAGGCCTATCAAACGCTGTTCCCGCGCGTCGTCACCGACACGCTCGGCTGAACGGAGGAGGCATCGCCATGAAGACCGTCGTCGTTCGCAACATCGAGCGCGCCGATGCGCAGGCTTGTCAGATTCTTGCGCGTCTTGGCGTATCGACCTCGCACGAGGCGCTGGGCCGCTCTGGCCTTATGAAACCCTACATGCGGCCGATCTGGCCGGGTGCCGCCATCTGCGGTCCTGCCGTCACCATCATGGCGCAGCCGGGCGACAACTGGATGATCCATGTCGCGATCGAGCAATGCAAACCCGGCGACGTGCTGGTGGTCGGCGTCACCGCCGACAATACCGACGGCATGTTCGGCGACCTGCTTGCCACGTCGGCCAAGGCGCGCGGCGTTCAGGGACTCATCATCGATGCCGGCTGCCGCGATGTCGCGACCCTGAAGGAGATGGGTTTCCCGGTCTGGTCCAAGGCGATCTCGGCCAAGGGCACGGTGAAGGCGACGCTTGGCGCGGTGAATATTCCGGTGGTCTGCGCCGGGGTGAACGTGATCCCGGGCGACGCGATCGTCGCCGACGACGACGGCGTGGTGGTGATCCCGCGCAAACTCGCAGCCGAGGTTGCGGCCAAGGGCCAGAAGCGCGAGGCAGACGAGACCGCAAAGCGAGAGAAGCTTGCCGCGGGCGTCCTCGGCCTCGACATGTACAACATGCGCGAGCCGCTCGCGAAGGCGGGGCTCGTCTATGTCGACAACCCCGAGGACGTGTGAGCCATGCTGACCCTCTATTACGCGCCGAACACCTGCGCGCTCGCCTCACTGATCTCGCTCGAGGAAGCCGGCGCCACTTATGATACCGTTCGCCTGAATTTCGCGGAGAGCGAGCAGCGCAAGCCCCAATACCTGTCCATCAATCCGAAAGGACGCGTCCCGGCTCTGGCAACCGAGCGAGGCATCCTGACGGAGACTCCCGCGATCCTCGCCTTCATCGCGCAGAGCTTTCCGGCCGCCCGTCTTGCACCACTCGACGACGTCTTCGCGTTCGCGCAGGTGCAGGCCTTCAACAGCTATCTCTGTTCGACCGTGCATGTCGCCCATGCACACCGGCTGCGGGGCTCGCGCTGGGCAGACGACGAGGCCGCGATCGAGGCAATGAAAAAGAAAGTGCCGCAATCGGTCGGCGACTGCTTTGACCTGATCGAACGCGAGATGCTCAAGGGGCCCTTCGTGATGGGCGAGACCTACACCATCTGCGATCCGTATCTCTACACGATCAGCAGATGGCTCGAGGGCGACGGCGTCGACGTCGCGCGTTTCCCCAAGGTGCAGGATCACGTCCGGCGCATGGAAGCGCGGCCGGCGGTGCGGCAGGCCCTCGCCCTCCAGATGGCGGCTGCGGCCTGACCCTTTCCGGTTGCAATCGTTCCGCCTCCGCTCTTTTATGCGACAGATTTAGGTCTTTTCGAGCGCAGTGGCGCCGATTCGGCGTGAAGAAAAACAAGTCAACGCAACAACTTGAATTTTTTTCGTGCCTTGAAGGAAAGCGTAAAGACCATGGGAGGTCGCCAGGCAAACCCATGACTTCCGGTCCATCGCAAAACCCCATCGATCCGATTGCCGAGGGCGATCTGCGTCTCGATTCACCGTCCTTCCATCGCAATTGTGCGCCGATCTGGGCGGAGCTATCGGGCTACCTGAAAGACCGCCAGGGCAACGTGCTGGAGGTCGGCAGCGGATCCGGCCAACATGTCATCGAATTCGCCAAAGCCTCGCCTCACCTGCTCTGGTGGCCAACCGATTACGACGAGCGCAACCTACGAAGCATCGATGCCTGGCGGCGGCATGCGCAGGTCCAGAATGTGCAGGAAGCGCGAAAGCTCGACCTGTGCGCGCTGGAATGGGGTCTGAACGAAGCCGATTCCGCAACGCTGAGCGATCTGACCGCGATTTTCTGCGCCAATGTGCTGCACATATCGCCCTGGCGCACCGCACGCGGTCTGATGTGGGGCGCGTCGCAGCGTTTGCGTCCGGGAGGCCTGCTGTTCATTTATGGCCCGTTCAAGCAGGACGGGCAGCACACCGCACCGAGCAACGAAGCGTTCGATGCGTCATTGCGGGCGCGCAATCCGGACTGGGGCATGCGCGATATCACCGATTTGCAAGCGCTCGCGCATGAGCACGATCTTCTGCTTGCGGAGATCGAGCCGATGCCGGCCAACAACATGCTTCTGGTTTTCGAGCGGCGCGGCCTTTGATACGGGCGGCTCAGACGGCGATCACGCCGTCCCGGTTCACGAAGATGCGGCTCTCGCCGATCACGCCAGGCAATCTCGCCGCGACATGCTTGCGCAGCTTGGCATCCGGCTCGTCGCTGGCCGACCAGACCGTCACATAAATCGTGTCGTTTTCGACCATGACATCGAAGTCGGCGATCATGCCCGCCGCCACCATGATGGCGAGCGCACCGGCCGAAGCCTTCAAATAGTCAAGCGCCTTGCCCTTCATCGCCACACCCCTCCTCGAACCATTAACAATGCGTAAATGGAAAACGGCCGCCGCGCCGTTTCTCCGATTCAAATTAGCCGGGTCGCGCGTCGTCAGAATGTCGAGACCATGTCGGAAGCGAGATTACGATTCACGCTTGCGTGAATCCGGTGCGGCGAACCGCCCCTGCGTCGTTCGCGACATGTGAATTGTCAAATCGACGTCACACGCCATTCACAGCTGCGACAAACGACACCGTGAAGAACGGCGTGTATCAGGAGGCTCATATCCATGCGCGCCATCACGATCTCAGTTGTTCTTTCGCTAACCGTCCCCGGCACCGCGCTGGCCCACGAATTTCCGGCAGTGCTCGCCGGCCATGTCGTCATCCCGGCGGAAAGCTATATTCCCGCGCCTGCCGATGCGCCCGAGGATCTCAAGATTTCCGGTAAGTTCACCACCGGCAAGCGCGTCGACGCCGTCGGCACGGTGGAGGGCCGCTCACGCGGCCGGCCGACCGGGGTCAAGCTGCCGTTCAACGGCCAGCCGCTCCAGGGCCATTCCGGAATCAAGCGCATGCCCGACGGCACATTCTGGGTGGTGATCGACAACGGTTTTGGCAACAAGGCCAATTCGCCGGACGCCATGCTGTTTCTCAACCAGTATCGTCTCAACTGGGACGCCGGAACCGCGGACCGGCTTGCCACCGTCTTCCTGCACGATCCCGACAAGAAAGTGCCGTTCCGGATCGTTCACGAAGGGACGGCAAAACGCTATCTCACCGGCGCCGATTTCGACCTGGAAAGCTTCCAGATCATTGGCGACACATTCTGGATCGGCGAAGAATTCGGACCCTACCTGATCCGCGCCGACAAGACCGGCAAGATCGAGGCGGTGTTCGAGACCATGATCGACGGCAAAGTCGCGCGATCCCCGGATCACACGGCAGTGACCTCGCCGGGCGTGCCCGGCGGCGCGACCAGCTTCAATGTGCGCCGCACGAAAGGCTATGAAGGGATGGCCGTTTCCCCCGACGGCCGCTTTCTCTACGCTATGCTCGAAGGCCCGGTATGGGATACCGAAAAGAAGGATTGGGAAAAGACTTCAGACGGCAAGGAATATCTGCGCATCCTCGAATTCGATGTGGCCGGCGAAAAATGGACCGGTCGTCACTGGAAATATGTGCTGGAGGAGAATGGGCTCGCGATCGGCGACTTCAACATGATCACGCCGACGCAGGCTCTCGTCATCGAGCGCGACGACGGCGAAGGCACCGCCGACAAGGCCTGCCCGGCTGGGACCAAGGCGGAGAATTGCTTCAACCAGCTCGCCAAGTTCAAGCGAATCTACAAGATCGAAATGAGCGACGCGAATGCCGACGGTCCAGTGCGCAAGATCGCCCATATCGACCTGATGAAGATCGCCGACCCGGACAAGAAAGCGCGCAAGCCGCTCAATGACGGCGTGCTGACCTTCCCGTTCTTCACCATCGAGAATGTCGACATCGTCGATGCCGACCACATCGTGGTGGGCAACGACAACAACCTGCCGTTCTCGACCAGCCGCGATCCGAACAAGGCCGACGACAACGAGTTCGTGTTGCTAAAAGTGACAGACTTCCTGAAGGCGAAGTAGCTTTATGCGTCCGGGGCGCGGGCCAAATATCCGCGCCCCGGAATTCACGCCTTGCGATCATGGTGAGGACGTCCCGGGCTCGGGCCGCACCCGCCGCTTCTCGACGCGCGCCGCCGCGCGTGTTAGGTCGCTGCCGTCCAACACAGCCAAGGCGACCGACGGCCCATGATCAAAGAGCCCATCCTCGACATTGCCCACCTTGCCCACCTCGAATTGCTCACGCCGAAATTCGAGCAGAGCCGCGACTTCTTCGTCAACGTCATGGGCATGACGCAAAGCGCCGAAAAGGGCGACAGTGTCTATATGCGTGCGTGGGACGATTACGAGCTCTATTCGCTCAAGCTGACGGCCTCAAAGACCTCCGGCCTCAAGCATGTCGCCTATCGCTGCCGCTCGCCGCAGGCGCTGGAGCGCCGCGCTGCTGCCCTGAAGGGCTCCGGCTTCGATATCGGCTGGACCGACGGCGACGTCGGCCACGGCAAGACCTTCGTCTGCAGGGATCCTGACGACCATGTGGTCGAACTCTATTACGAGACCGAGTGGTACCAGGCGCCGCCGGACAAGAAGCCCGCCCTGAAAAACCAGGCGCAGCGGTTTCCCGCGCGCGGCTGCAACGTGCGCAGGCTCGACCACTGGAACGGGCTTGCCGTCGACATCAAGGCAAACCGCGAATTCTATGAGAACTATCTCGGCTTCCGGCTCACCGAGACCATCATCCTCAATGACGGCTCGGAAGCGGCGATCTGGATGACGGCCACCAACAAGAGCTACGACTTCGCCTATACGCGCGATCATACGGGCACCAAGGGCCGCTTCCATCACATCACCTACGCGCTCGATCAGCGCGAAGAAATCCTGCGCGCCGCCGACATTTTTCTGGAGAATGGCATCCATATCGAAACCGGTCCGCACAAGCACGCGATCCAGCAGACCTTCTTCCTCTATGTCTACGAACCTGGCGGCAACCGCGTCGAGGTGGCCAATGCCGGCGCGCGGCTGATCCTCGCGCCGGACTGGAAGCCGATCGTGTGGACCGAGGACGAACGCAAGAAGGGCCAGGCCTGGGGGTTGAAGACCATCGAGTCATTCCACACCCACGGCACGCCGCCCGTGGAGGCCAAGGGGCATTAGGCATCGCGGTGGCCACCATCCCCACCACGCTGCTTCCTTCCGGCGAGCCGGTTCCGGTCTTCGGGCTCGGCACCTGGATGATGGGCGAGAGCGAGAAGAGGCGCCGCGATGAGGTCGACGCGCTCAAGCTCGGGCTCGATCTCGGCGCAGCCCTGATCGACACGGCGGAAATGTATGGCGATGGCGAGGCCGAGACCATCGTCGGCGACGCCATTGCCGGCCGCCGCAACGGGCTCTTCCTCGTCAGCAAGGTGCTGCCGGAGAATGCTTCGCGCAAGGATACGGTCGCGGCCTGCGAGCGCAGCCTCAAGCGGCTGCGTACCGACCGGATCGACCTCTATCTGTTGCATTGGCGCGGTTCCACTCCGCTGCAACACACGCTCGAGGCGTTCGTCCAGCTCCAGCGCGAGGGCAAAATTCGTTACTGGGGGGTGAGCAATTTCGATACCGACGACATGGAGGAATTGCTCGCACTGCCCGGCGGCGACCAATGCGCCACCAACCAGGTGCTCTACAATCTCAAGCGCCGCCGTATCGAATATGATCTCGTACCGTTCTGCAGGGCGCGCGGCATTCCGGTCATGGCCTATTCTCCGATCGAACAGGGCCGGCTTCTCGCCGCCGCCGCGCTGAAGGAAGTCGCTTCGCGGCATGACGCAACGACTGCGCAGGTGGCGCTGGCCTGGCTGCTCCGGCAATTCGGCACGATCGTCATTCCGAAGGCGACGAATCCCGAGCATGTCCGCGACAATTTCAAGGCGCTCGATCTCAAGCTCGCAGAGCACGATCTTTCCGTTCTCGACCGCGCCTTCCCGCCCCCGGACAGGAAATACGCGCTGGAGATGTTGTAGACTTCCGCCGGGTTAGACGACGGCCGCAAATTGCGTATAACGACGCGCAACGCAGCGAGAACGTCATGACCGATCTATCGAAGCTTTCTATCGGGCTTAAAGGCACGGCACAGATCCGCGTCGGCGAGAAGCAGACCGCACCGCACGTCGGCTCGGGCCGCGTGCGGGTGCTGGCGACGCCGGTCATGATCAACATGATGGAAGCAGCCGCGCTCGACGCGATCGAAAATCTGCTGCCGCCCGGTCACCAGAGCCTCGGCACCCATCTCGATGTCGGACACTATGCCGCGACACCGGTCGGCATGACCCTGCGCGCCAGCGCCGAAGTGACAAGGATCGACGGCCGCAATGTCACCTTCCGCGTCGAGGCCTTCGACGACAGGGAACGCGTCGGCGACGGCACCCATACACGCGTTGTTGTCAATGTCGATCGCTTTGACGCGCGTATCCAGAAGAAGCTCAAGAGCGAACAATGAGCGCACGGATTTCCTTCATCGGCTTCGGCGAGGCCGGCCAGGCCATGGCGGCGGGCTTGCGTGAAGACGGAGTCGCGGACATTGCGGCGTGGGATGTCCTGTTTGCGGATAAGCCGGGCGCCAAGCTTGTCG
Source organism: Pseudorhodoplanes sp. (assembly GCF_046289595.1). Lineage (GTDB taxonomy): Bacteria > Pseudomonadota > Alphaproteobacteria > Rhizobiales > Xanthobacteraceae > Pseudorhodoplanes. The sequence continues at coordinate 24,726 of NZ_JBKBVB010000025.1, read as the reverse complement.
CAGCGGCTAACGCAACAGGCGTGCGAGTCGCGACTTCCGCGGCCGATGCGGTGCGTCACGCCGACGTCGTCATCTCGGCGGTCACAGCCGCGTCCAGCTACGAGGCGGCGCAATCTGTGTCGGGGCATCTGACGGGCAATCCGTTCTATCTCGATGTCAACTCGGTCTCGCCCGGCCGAAAGCAGGTGACGGCAACACTCCTCGGAGACGAGGCGCGCTATGTCGATGTCGCCATCGTCTCGGCGATCCATCCGGCGCGCCACAGGTCGCCGCTGATGCTTTCCGGCCCGCATGCGGCAGAGGCGGAAAACGTCATGATCGCTCTCGGCATGAAGCCGCAAGTCGTAGGCGGCAAGGTCGGCGAGGCCGCCGCGATCAAGATGATTCGTAGCGTCATGATCAAGGGGATCGAGGCGCTGACGCTGGAATGTTTCCTCGCGGCGACGCGGGCCGGCGTGTTCGACCAGGTCGCGGCGTCGCTGCGCAACAATTATCCGACGCTCGATTGGGAGAAGCTCGCCGAATACAACATCGAGCGCATGGCGAGCCACGGCATCCGCCGCGCGGCCGAGATGCGCGAGGTCGCCGAAACCTTGCGCGAGCTTGGGGTCGAACCGCTGATGACGTCGGGAACGGTCGAACGGCAACAGCAGCTCGGCGAGATCGGCCGGCTGCCGCAGGTCAGGGACGCGGTCGCAAAAGGACGTACCCCGATGATCGAAGCGATCGACGGCGCCACGCGCTATAGCAAATAGCAGCGGTAGCGCCGTCGTTGTTTTTCTCCGCAATCAGCGCGGCGGAATCTGCAGCAATTCCGACAGCTGCTCCTGCGTCAGCGGCTTGTCGAGGAATTTCAGCTTCACGGCGTCCGCCACAGCGCCCTCGATATCGGCCATCTTGTCGGTCTGCATGGTCTCCTTCGGGTGGAACTCCGCGATCGATTCCCGCAGCATGCCTTCATCGGCCTTGATCTTCTGGGCATACATCGAGATCGCCTTCGGATCGGAGTACATCCAGTCCGTGGCCTCACGATACGCCTTCACGAACCGCATGATCGCGTCTTTCTTGTTCTTCAGAGCGTCGGCATTGACGATGATCGTACGCACCGTCTGGCCCTTGAGCGAGGGCACGTCGGAACCGCGGACCACCATGCGGATCTTGCCTTCCTTCAGTTCCCTCACACCAAAGGGCGGTGCCGCCCAGCCGATATCGATCTGCCCGCTCATGACGGAGGTCAGGGTACCGGGAGGACCACCGGTCGCGGTCGGCTTCGCCTTCAGTCCGAGCTCCTGCTGGAACGCCAGAACCAGATTGTGAGTCGAGGAGCCCGAGGTCGAATAGGCGATGGTGTGCTTGTCGGTGATGTCGGCCGCGGACTTGATCGGCGAATCCGCTTTCACGTACCAGTAGAGATCGCCGGTGCCGGTGAAGGCCGGCAGCAGGATGCGCACCGGCGCGCCCTTGGAAAAGGCGCGCATCACACCGGCGACGCCGACGCCTGCGCCGAGATCGGCCGAACCCGAAATCACCGCCTGGATCGTCTCGCCGGCGCCTTGCGTGCCAACCGCTTCAAGCTTCAGGTTATGCTTGGCAAAAATGCCGGCATCCTGCCCCAGCGTCGGCGCCTGATTTTCCCAGTTGTTGATCTGACCGATGGCGATCTTCAACTGGTCCTGCGCAATAGCCGGACCCGCGGCCAACGCCACCAAGATCGCCGCACCGATTGCGGCTGCCGTGCGCTTCATCGCTTTCTCCCTTTTGCCTTGGTCTTTTTCGATGATGTGGTGCGGTTGACGCTAGCACGCTTGGCGCTTCTGCCAACCGGCTTTTTCGCAAGGCGCGGCAAACCGCCGCCGGATTTTTCCAGCCGCGCCGACCAATATTCCCATGTCCTGAAATTTGCCGTCGGCATGGCGTTGATCTGCGCCGATTTCTCGACCTCGCCCGGACGCAGCGGCATGACCTTGCCCAGCATCTGCGCGGCGAATTGGTACTCGGCATTGCGACAGGAATAGATCGCGCGGAACACCAGTTCCTGGATGGTCGACCCCACCACGGTCGCGCCATGCCCTTTCATCAGCACAAGCGGCGCCTGACCAAGCGCGCGGGCAAGCGAGGCCCCCTCCTCCGGCTGAACCAGCAACAGATTGGTATCGCCGAATTCGTCATACTGGTCCCACATCGGCACCTTGGGTCCGATCACGGCACCGAGATGCATGACCGGCAGCAGCTCCATTCCGGAGATGCAGAACGGCATGACCGCCGGCGCGTGATGATGCACCACCGCCATCACGTCGGGCCGCGCCTTATAGATTTCGCCGTGTATCACCCGCTCTGCATAGAGCCGCAGATCGGTCTTTTTCACCGGACTGGAATCGAGATCGTATTCCAGGACATCGGCCGGCTCGACCAGCTCGGGTGCGCGCGAGCGCGAAAGGAAATAACGGTTTGGATCGGCCGGATGGCGCATGCTGACATGGCCAAACGCATCCAGCACACCTTCATGCGCGAGAATGCGGTTTCCGAGCGCAACCTGCGAGCGAACTTCATCGATTGAGACCACGAATCCTCCTTGGCTGGTCGAGCCCCGTCTCGCCTTTTTCCGTTTCAATAGCGCGGGGCAGACTTATCCTTAACGCATCGTCACCGGCAACCGAATTTGCCCCGTAACGCGATACTAACCGGTACGGATTAATACAGCGACGGTTTGGATATTGCGACAGCATGAAGACCAGGTTCGGCGCAATAGCAGGGCTCCTGCTCCAAGGAACGGTTGTCCTCGGACTGGCGATGATCGCTCTGCTCTGGAGCAATATTTTCGTTTTCCTGCGCTATGACCGGCAGGCGGCGATCGACGCCGCGATGACAAACACGGCAAATCTCGCGCGCGCGTTCGGCGAACACACCTCGCGCACCATCTTTGGCGAAGATTCCACATTGGTGGTGCTTCGCACGCTGCTGAGCCGGGATTCTGAAAGCTTTTCCGCCGTTGACTGGACCAGATTGCCGGACGCGGTCCTGCAGTACAGCGTCATCGACAGGACCGGAAAGCTCGCCGCCTCTTCGCTGGGCGAGACTGCAGCCATCGATCTGAGCGACCGCAACCATTTCGCCCATCACCTCAACACCGCGGAAGATGCCCTCTACATTGGACGGGCGCAGACTGATCGCGCATCGCAACGCGCATCCATTCAACTGAGCCGTAAACTGATCGCACCGGATGGCGCGTTTGCCGGTGTTATCGTTGCCTCGCTGGACCAGCAAAAACTGACGAGCTTCTACGAAACTATTGATGTCGGTAAGGATGGCGCGATCAGCCTCATCGGCCTTGACGGACACGTGCGCGCCTCGCGGGGATTCAAAAGAGATATCACCTATGTCCCGCCGGACAGCCCATTGCAGCAACGCGCCCAGACAAAGCAAGAGGGCTCCTACATCACGTCAGGCTCCTTCGACGGCGTTCCCCGCATTCTATCGTACCGAAAGATCGAAAACCTGCCTCTCATCGTGACGTCTGCGGTCAGCAAATCCGAGGTGCTGACACCGCATTATCGAAAGGCCTTTGAAGCCAAGACGATCGGCGCAGGAATCACTGCGATCATCGTCGTCGTGATGGGCTTCAGCATTTCAAATCGCCTGCGACTCGATCGCGCCCTTGATTCGTTGCAAAACAGCGAAAAAATCGCGCGAGAGAGAAGCGAGCAGTTCAGCATCACGCTCGACAATATCGACCAGGGAATCATCATGGTCGATCCCGATGGATGTATCCGGGTCATCAACAGACGGGCAGTCGCGTTGCTGGACATTCCAGAGGACTGGCTGCGGCAGTCTCTCACGTTCAGGGAACTGGGAGCGAGGCTCTGGGACCGTGGCGAATTCGAAGGCAGCCGGCATCCGCATATTCACAACGCAATTGCCGGCAACGGCATTTTCGCCGGCCCGGCCGTCTATGACCGAACCCGGCCAAACGGGACCATACTCGAAATCCGTCACGTGCCGCTGCCGAACGGGGGTCTGGTGCGCACCATCACCGACATCACCGCGCGTCGCAAAGCCGAAGAGCGGATCAGACATCTGGCCCTGCACGATGAACTGACGGGCCTTCCAAATCGCGCAGCATTCCGCGACCGGATCGAGCAATGTTTTAAGGAGGCGCAACGGCACGGTGAATGTTTTGCCTTGCTGACCTTCGATCTGGACCGGTTCAAAACAATCAACGACACCCTCGGGCATCTCGCCGGCGACGCGGTCCTCCGGGAGGTGGCGCAGCGCCTGACGCCCTGCATCCGTGACGTCGATCTCGCTGCACGCCTCGGCGGCGACGAGTTCGCCATCGTACAGCCCGCCATCCGGTCGAGCGAGGATGCAGCGGCGCTGGGGCAACGCATCCTCGACGCGATGCGCACACCGTTTCGGATCGGCGATCGGACAACCGGCATCGGTATTTCCATCGGGGTTGCGCTCGCACCGCGCCATGCGTCGAACTTCAAGGATCTGATTGCGGTCGCCGATGCTGCTCTCTACAGAGCCAAGCGCAACGGCGGCAACCGGTACGCCTTCTGCGAAGCAGGTTCGCTGCGGCCGGTGGCCTGAGCGCGCCATCTCGATGTTTGACACCCCGCAGCGCCCTTCCTAAACATGCCCGGCAGGGCTGCCGGCCCATACATGGCTGGCCGAACGTTTAGGGAAACCGTTGTGCCGGACGTCGTCGAGTTCCGCCGCGAAGAGGCGATCGCGGTCATCACCGTCAATCATCCGCCGGTCAATGCGCTCAACAATGCGATGCGCAAGGGACTGGTCGAGGCGCTGAACCGGGCACGCAACGATGCTCAGGTCAAGGGCGTGGTGGTTGCCGCCGCCGGCCGCACCTTCATCGCCGGCGCAGACATCACCGAATTCAACCTGCCGCCCGCGAGTCCGACCACCCTCGATGTGATCGAAACCATCGACGCCATGCCGAAGCCGGTCGTTGCCGCCCTGCACGGCACGCCGCTTGGCGGTGGACTTGAGGTCGCGCTCGGCTGCCACTTTCGCGTCGCGGCTCCCGGCACGAAACTCGGATTGCCCGAGATCAAGCTCGGGCTGATGCCGGGCGCGGGCGGCACCCAGCGGCTGCCGCGCCTGATCGGCATGGAAAAGGCGATGGCCATGATCCTGTCCGGCGACCCGATCGGCGCCGACGACGCCAAGTCCTATGGTCTGATCGATGAGATCGTCTCCGGTGATCTGGTTTCTTCTGCGGTATCGTTCGCCAATCGCGTGATCGCCGAGCAGCGCCCCCTCTCCCGCGCGCGCGACCGCGACGACAAGCTCGCCGAGCTTCGCGCCAATCCTGCCAAATTCGACGAGCTCGCCGCGCCCTATGCCAAGCGGTCGCGGGGCCTGCACGCGCCGGCCAAGGCGCTGGAAGCGTTGCGCTGGACCCTCGACGTGCCGGTGGCCGAAGCGCTGATCCGCGAGCGCGATGCCTTCATCGAACTGAAGAACGGCGCACAGTCGAAAGCGCAGCGCCACATCTTCTTTGCCGAACGCGAGGCGGCGAAGGTGTCCGACCTGCCGAAGGACGTGAAGCCGATCGACGTGAAGCGGGCCGCCGTCATCGGTGCCGGCACCATGGGCGGCGGCATCGCGATGTGCTTCGCCAATAGCGGGATCCCTGTCACCATCGTCGAGACCGGCGAAGATGCGCTAAAGCGCGGCCTCGATCTGGTCGCAAAGAACTATCAGGCAACCGCCAAACGCGGTGGGCTCAGCGCCGAGGATGTCGAGACCCGGATCGGCCTGATGCACGGCACAACCGAGGCCGGCGAAATCGCGGACGCCGACATGATTATCGAGGCGGTGTTCGAGGACATCGGCGTCAAGCGCGAGGTGTTCGGTAAGCTCGACGCCATCGCCAAGCCCGGCGCGGTGCTCGCCACCAACACCTCCTATCTCGACGTCAACGAAATCGCCCATTTCACCAAGCGGCCGCAATCCGTCGTCGGCATGCATTTCTTCAGCCCGGCGAATGTGATGCGTCTTCTGGAGATCGTGCGCGGCGCCGATACCGATGCGCAGACGCTGGCGACCGCCATCGGCATCGCACGCAAGATCGGCAAGGTGCCGGTCGTGGTCGGCGTCTGTCATGGCTTTGTCGGCAACCGCATCCTGCGCGTGCGTTCGACCGAGGCAGAGCGGCTCTTGCTCGAAGGCGCGCTGCCGCAGGATGTGGACGGTGCGCTCACCGCGTTCGGCTTCCCACTCGGCCCGTTCGGCGTGAGCGATCTTGCCGGGCTCGATATTTCCTGGCGCATGCGCAAGGCCCAAGGCGCGCGCGCCGAGATCGCCGACCAGCTCTGCGAGATGGGCCGCTTCGGCCAGAAAACCGGCAAGGGTTTCTATCTCTACGAAGCCGGGTCACGTACGCCAAAACCCGATCCCGAGGTCGAGGCGCTGATCGTTGCCACCTCGCAGCGGCTCGGCATCGCACGCAAGCAGATGAGCCGCGATGACATCACCGAGCGGCTGCTGTTCCCGATGATCAATGAGGGCGCGCGGATTCTTGAAGAAGGCATCGCGCAGCGTCCGGGCGATATCGACGTGATCTGGGTCTATGGCTATGGCTTTCCGGCCTGGCGCGGCGGACTGATGTATTACGCCGATCAGGTCGGGCTGCCCTATATCCGCGACCGCCTGACGGAATTCGCCAATCGGGTCGGCGATCCCAAACACGAACCGGCGGCGCTCCTGAGGCGGCTGGCGGACGAGGGACGCGGCTTCGGATCGCTCGCCAAGGATAGCTGACATGATCCCGCCGCTCTCACCGCATGCGCAGGACATCGCAAAGCGGCTGACGGCGTTCATGGAGGGACATGTCTATCCGGCGGAAGCCGTATTCGAGCGCCAGCTCGCCGAAGCCAAGGACCGCTGGAGCGAATTGCCGGTCACCGCCGAGCTGAAGGCGAAGGCAAAAGCAGCGGGACTGTGGAACCTCTGGCTGCCCAAAAAGCATTACCCCGAGGGACTCACCAATCGCGACTATGCCCCGCTGTGCGAAATCATGGGGCGCTCGCCAATCGGTCCGGAAAGCTTCAACTGCTCCGCGCCCGACACCGGCAATATGGAGACGCTGATCCTCTACGGGAATGAAGAGCAGAAGAAGCAATGGCTGCCGCCGTTGATGGCAGGCGACATCCGCTCCTGTTTCGCGATGACCGAACCGGACGTCGCCTCCTCCGACGCCACCAATATTCGCACCGAAATCCGCCGCGAAGGCGACACGTACGTGATTAACGGCCGCAAATGGTGGACCACCGGCGCGCCGGACTCGCGCGCGAAAATCCTGATCGTCATGGGCCGCACCGATCCGGATGCACCGGCACACAAGCAGCAGTCGATGGTGCTGGTGCCGATGGACACAAAAGGCGTGAAGGTGATCCGGCCGCTCTCGGTCTTCGGCTATGACGATGCCCCGCACGGCCATGCCGAAGTGCTGTTCGAGAATGTGCGGGTGCCCGCATCCAACATCTTGCTCGGCGAGGGCCGCGGTTTCGAGATCGCGCAAGGCAGGCTCGGGCCCGGCCGCATCCATCATTGTATGCGCACCATCGGGCTTGCCGAGCGTGCCCTCGAAACGCTGTGCCAGCGGGCACTGAGCCGGACCGCGTTTGGCAAGCCGCTCGCGGACCAGGGCGTCACCCGGCACTGGATTGCGGAATCGCGCATGGAGATCGATCAGGCGCGGCTCCTCACCCTGCACGCAGCGCAAATGATCGACGAGGTCGGCACCAAGGCGGCGCGCGCGGCGATTGCCATGATCAAGGTGGTCGCGCCCAATATGGCGCAGAAAGTCGTGGACCGGGCCATCCAGGTCTGCGGCGCCGGCGGCCTATCGCAGGATTTCCACCTCGCTTATGCCTATGCGCGGGCCCGCTCGATCCGCATTCTCGACGGGCCGGACGAGGTGCATCGCGAGACCATCGCCAAGATGGAATTGCGCAAGCATGCCGCGGGCGGCGGCAATGCGGGGTAGCCTTTCTGCTTATTCCGGGCCATCGTATCGGTGATGGACGCCCCCAGCCCCTCGAAGGCCAGTCCGCCGCGCCGTCCCTCCGGCGAGCGCGATCCCGAGCGCACGCGGGCGGCGATTCTTGCCGCAGCCACCGAGGAATTCACCGCGCATGGTCTGAACGGCGCTCGCGTCGACGAGATCGCACGCCGGTCCGGGGTCAACAAGCGGATGATCTATTACTATTTCGGCGACAAGGACGGCCTGTATCTTGCCGTTCTGGAGGAGATTTACGCCGACATCCGCAACGCCGAGATCAGGCTCCATCTCGCCGACCGCGATCCGGTCGATGCGATGCGGGAACTTGTTGCCTTCACGTGGAATTACTTTATCGAGCATCCAGAATTCTTAAGCCTGCTCGGCACCGAGAACCTGCATCGCGCACGCTATCTGAGGACATCGAAGAAAATCCGCGAGCTCCATTCGCCGCTGGTCGGGATCATTGGCCAATTGCTTGCCCGCGGCGCGCAGGAAAAGGTGTTCCGTCCCGGCGTCGACCCGGTGCAGCTCTATATCGACATTGCATCGCTCGGCTTTTTCTATATGTCGAACCGTTTCACCCTCTCGACGATTTTCGGCCGCGATCTTGGAACCGCCGAGGCTCTCGCGGAGCGTGGCCGCCATATCGAGGAGGTGGTGCTGGGTTATTTGCGGCCGTAAGGCCCGCTTAATCTATTCAGATTGCAGCGCAAAAGCCTTCAGCCTTGTAGAAATCGAAATCCCCTCTTGACGCTTTGCACCCTGGCATGGTGCATTTGTAACCAGATGGTTACTTAGCGGATCGCCTTCATCGGGGCGGCATTGCCGGCTCGGGCCCGTGACCGCTAGCCTCAACAAGAACCGGCGGCAAGCCGAGACTTCATAACGTTCATGGGAGGAGCGGAAGATGCTTCGAACGACCTCGATTTTAGCAGGCGCAATGCTGGCCCTGACCGGAGCGGCATCGGCACAGAACTATCCCTGGAAGCCGGAACGGCCGATCACCATCATCGTGCCTTGGGCCGCAGGCGGCTCGACCGACCAGGTGACCCGCGTCGCCGCAGTCGAACTTGAAAAGGCACTCGGCCAGAAGGTGGTGATCGTCAACCAACCCGGCGCCTCGGGATCGATCGGCACCAAGACCGCGCTCGAAGCCGCCAAGGACGGCTATACCTGGACCGCGGGCGCGGCCAAGGACATCGGCACCTACTCGGTCAGCGGCCTGCTCGACACCAAATTCTCCGACTGGCGGCCCTATCTCAGTGTCGTCAACGTGTCGGTGCTCGGCGTCAATCCGAGCACGCCCTACAAGGACGCCAAGGACCTCGTGAATGCCATGAAGGCCAAGCCGAACGGCGTGTCGGTCGCGACCGCCGGCATCAATTCGTCGGGCCATGCCGCGATCGAGGCCTTCACCCGCGCGCTCGGGCTCACCTACAAGCATGTCAGCTATGACGGCGGCAATCCGGCGGTGAACGCCACGGTCGCCGGCGAAACCGAGGTCACGACCCAGCTCGCTGTGGAGCAGGCCGCCATGATCCGTGCCAAGCGGCTGCGTCCGCTCGCCGTTCTCTCCGACAAGCCGCTCGAACTCGAAGGCCATGGCACCATTCCGCCGGTCACCGCATCGGTGGAAGGCTTCAAGCCCGATGCGAATTACTTCGGCATTTTCATCCACAAGGATGTGCCGGCCAATGTGCGCGAGACCGTCGACATGGTCTGGAAGAACGTGATTGCCAATTCGGATGCCCTGAAAAAATACGCCGCCTCGAACGGCGCGCAGTTCGCACCGGTCTATGGCGACGAGGCAGTGAAGGCCGCGATGCCCGCCATTCAGTCGACAGCGTGGCAGTTGCACGCTGCGGGCAAGTCGAAGGTCTCGCCCGACACCGTCGGGATCGCCAAGCCGTAAGCATCCAGTGCCGCAATAAGGCAGTGACGGTCATTCCGGGGCGCGCCAAAAGGCGCGTACCCGGAACTCAGACAATCGGCGTAACGTCATCGCGTCGGTTTCCAGGTTCGGCGGCTTTGCCCGCGCCCTGGCATGACTTGGAGTTGGTGTGGACGATCGCAAACCATCGCCGTTCGCAGATCTGATTTCCGGGGGCGTCTGGCTCGCCCTCGCCATCGGCATCATGATCGGCAGCGTGATGATGGATCGCCTCACCCATCTGCAGGCATCCGTCTATACCGCCCCGGGCCTCGTTCCCGGCATGCTCGGGATTGCGATCGCCATCATGGGGATATTGCTGATCGCGCGATCGATCCGCGAAGGCGCGCTCGCGCAGTTGCACGTCCCTGCGTTCCGCATACCGGACCATTGGCGGATTCTGACCGCCGTCGCGCTCTGCCTTTGCTTTGCGCTTGGGCTCCTCGGCAGCGGCCTGCCCTTCTGGCTCGCGGCCGCGATCTTCATCGCGATTTTCGTCTTTGTGTTCCAGTTCGAGGACCGCAAACCCGAAGGCACGCTGCTGCGCGGGGCGGTCTTTGCCGCCGCCTTCGGCCTGATCTGTGGAGCTGCGATCTATTACGTTTTCCAGGAACTGTTCCTGGTGCGTCTGCCCTGAACCGCCGATGCTTGACGGTCTTTTTCTGTTTGGCCAGTCGATCGCGAATTTCGCGACGCCGACCACGATTCTCTACGCGCTCGGCGCCTGCCTGATCGGACTGATCATCGGCGCCTTGCCGGGGCTCACGGCGACCATGGGGGTCGCGCTGATGACGACCCTGACCATCGCACTGCCCTCGAACGTCGCGCTGCTGATCCTGATCTGCACCTATGTCGGGGCGATCTATGGCGGCAGCCGCAGCGCCATCCTGCTCAACATTCCCGGAACGCCGGCCTCCGCCGCCGCCTGCATCGACGGCTATGCGCTGGCGCGGCAGGGCCTCGCCGGCCGCGCCATGGGCATTGCGACCTCGGGCTCGGTGCTCGGCACCTGGATCGGCATGCTGGGGCTTGCGCTGTTCACGCCGGTGCTCGGCGAGATGGCGCTGAAATTCGGGGCCTACGAATTCTTCTGGCTGGCGCTGTTCGGCGTGGTGATTTCCGGCAGCCTCACCGGCAACGATCCGCTGAAGGGATGGATCGCCGGCTTCCTCGGCCTGTTCGTCGCCATGATCGGCCAGGAGGGCATGTATGCCCATAACCGCTTCACGTTCGGAGTCCACGATCTCACCGGCGGCATCGCGCTGATCCCGGCGCTGGTTGGCGCCTTCGGCTTCGCCGAAGTGCTGACCGTCATGAAGGAGCGGCCGCCGAAAATCGTCATCAACGCCTTCGACGCCGTGATCCCGCGCATCCGCGACGTGGTGCAATACTGGCGCACCATCATCCGTTCCGGCCTGATCGGCACCGGCGTCGGCATCATTCCCGGCGTCGGCGAGGATGTTGCAGCGTGGAGTTCATACGCCGCGGCGCGACGCGCCAGCAAGGAGAAGGAAAAGTTCGGCAAGGGCTCGGTCGAAGGGCTGATGGCGGCGGAAACCGGCGACAATGCCTGCATTCCAGGCGCGGTTATCCCGGTGCTCACGCTCGCGGTGCCGGGCTCGGCGCCGGCTGCGGTGCTGCTTGCGGCGATGCTGATCCATGGCGTGCAGCCCGGCCCGCTCATCATGGTGAACAACCCGCAATTCGTCTACGACGTGGTGACGATGATGCTGTTCGCCAGCATCGGAATTTTGATCTACGGCCTGACGCTGACCCAGGTGCTGATCAAGATTTTACAGGTGCCGCGGACGCTGGTGATGCCGGTGGTGTTCGTGCTGTGCACCGTCGGCTCCTTCGCCATCGCCTCGCGCTTCTTCGACATTTACGTGATGCTTGCCTTCGGCGTGATCGGCTTCGTGCTGCGCCAGTTGAACTATCCGATGGCGCCCCTGGTGCTCGGCATCGTGCTCGGCGATCTGCTCGACAAGAATTTGCGGCGCGGCCTGACGCTGTCGGACGGCGACCTGACCCCGTTCTTCACCCGGCCGATCAGCTTCGTGATGTTCTGCCTCGTCGCCAGCACCATTCTGATGAACGTCCCGGCTGTCTCGCGCGCCGTCGGCCGGCTGTGGGCTGCCGCAACCGCGCCCTTGCGCCGGCAATCGGGCGGCGCGTAAAAGCGCAGCCATGAAAATATCGCTCTGTAACGAAGTGCTGGCCGAGCACGATTTCGCGCGGCAATGCGAACTCGCCCGGCAAATGGGCTATGACGGTCTCGAAATCGCGCCGCTCACCGTGTCGGACGAGCCGCATCTTTTGCCGGCTTCCCGCCGCACCGAAATCCGCAGGATCGCCGAGGATGCAGGCGTCCCGGTCACCGGCCTGCATTATCTCCTGCGCGCGCCCGAGGGGCTGTCGATCACGGCCAGCGATGCCGCGGTGCGGGCGCGCACCGTCGACGTGATCCGCGGCCTGATTGCGCTCTGCCACGATCTCGGCGGCTCAATCATCGTGCATGGATCGCCGGCGCAACGGCGCCTCGAACCGGGCCGTGAGGACGAGGGACGCAAACACGGCGTCGCATGCTGGGCGGCGATCGCCAAGGATGCCGAGCAAGCCGGCGTGACCTATTGTGTCGAACCGCTGCACCAGCCGGACGCGAATTTCGTCAACACCGTCGAGGAAGCCGCGGTCATTGTCAGGCAGATCGGCAGCCCTGCAATCCGCACCATGATCGATTGCTCGGCGGCGTCGATCTTTGAAAAGCAGAGCGTGCCGGAACTGATCCGGCAATGGATGCCGTCCGGCCTGATCGCGCATATGCATTTCAACGATCCAAACCGGCGCGGGCCCGGCGACGGCGCGCTTCAGTTCGGTCCCATCATCAACGCCTTGCGCGAGACCGGCTATGCCGGCAATGCCGCCATCGAGCCGTTCATCTATATCCCCGACGGCACGACCTGCGCTGCGCGCAATATCGGCTATATGCGCGGGGTGATCGATGGATTGGGTTGACGCCGCCTCTACCGCGCTTCCCGCAGCGCGCTGCGCTGGATCTTTCCGGTGATGGTCTTGGGCAGCGACGGCACGAATTCGATCGCGCGCGGATATTTGTAGGGCGCGATCTGCGCCTTGACGAGCTCCTGCAATTCGCGCTTCATGGCTTCGCCGTCGGTCGCGCCCTCGCGCAGCACCACATAGGCCGCAACGATCTGGCCGCGCTCCTCGTTCGGCAATCCCACCACCGCGCATTCGGCGACCGAGGTATGCTGCAGCAGCACGCCTTCCACCTCCGCGCCGGAAATGTTGTAGCCGGCGCTGACGATCATGTCGTCGGTGCGGGCGTGGTACCAGAAATTGCCGTCGGCATCGGTCTCGAAGGCATCGCCGGTCAGGTTCCAGCCGCTCTGGACATATTTCGTCTGCCGCTCCGGATCGGCAAGATAGCGGCACCCGGTAGGGCCTCGCACTGCAAGCCGCCCCACCTGTCCCGGCGGCAGCGGATTCATCGCCTCGTCCACCACCATGGCGCGATAGCCGGGCGCGGCCTTGCCGACCGCTCCGGGAATGGTCTGCGTGTCCTGATTGATGAGGAAGCCGTGCAGCATCTCGGTCGAGCCGATGGAATTCATCAGCCGCACTCCGGTCGCGCGATACCATCCCTCGAACACCGCAAGCGGCATATGTTCGCCGGACGAGATGCAGCTTCTCAGCGACGAGACGTCATAGCCCGCCGCAAGCGGCGTCATCGCGCGATACAGCGTCGGCACCGTGAACAGCCGCGACACCCCTTCGCGTTCGATCGCCGATAGCATGGCGTCCGGCGTCGGCGTTTCCAGCATCACAGCAGACCCGCCGAAACGCAGCGGGAAGACCAGCATCGCACCGAGGCCGAAGGTGAAGGCGAACGGCGCCGAACCGAGAAACACATCGTCGGGTTCGGGCTTCAGGATATGCCGCGGCAGGCAATCGGCGATCGCCAGCACGTCGCGGTGAAAATGAACGGTTGCCTTCGACTGCCCGGTGGTGCCGGAAGTGAAGGCGATCAGCGCGACATCGTCATGGGACGGGATGATGTTGTCGAATTCGCCGCTCTTTCGTGCCATCCGGGCTTCGAGGCCGTCGGCGGCATCGCTGTGGAAATGAACGGTCTTCAGGCCGGGGGCGCTGCCCGCCGCCTTGTCGAGTTCGTCGGCAAGCCGGGCATCGCACAGCGCGAATTGGACCTTGGCCTTGCCCAGCATGTAGGACAATTCGGCCGCCCGCAGCAGCGGCATGGTGGCGACCGCGATGCCGCCCGCCTTCAATACGCCGAGCCAGGCCGCGGCCTTCATGGCATTGTTGGCGGAGCGCAGCAGCACGCGGTTGCCGGGCACGAGACCGAGATCGTCGCGCAGCACCGCCGCGATCCGGTTGGCCTTGTCGAGCAGTTCCTCGTAGGTCCAGGTCGCGGCAGGTGTGCGGATCGCAAGCCGCTTGCCGAAGCCCGCTGCGACCTGCCGGTCGATCAGTTCGACCGCGGCATTGAGCCGCTTTTCATATCCGAGCGCCTCCAGTCCCTCGAATGCGGGCCATATGTCGAACGGCGGCAGCCCGTCGCGCGCGAAACTGTCGGCATAGAAACTTGGATCGAGCATGGAAATCGTCGATGATGCGGGTCTTGTTTAAAACCTATCCGCGCGGCTGCCGGTTCGACAACCTTGGTTCGCGGTCAGGTTGACGGCTCTGCGCCATACGCATACATCCAGTTGAATATAATTCCAAATGTGAGCGCACCATGTGGCGTCCTCCGCAGCGCATCCAGTTCGAGCCGAAGCCGGGCCGGATCCCGACCCGCGCGGAGGCCGAAGCGTCGCGTCTGTTTTCTCCCGTTGCAGTCGGGCCGGTAACGCTCGAACAGCGCACCTGGGTGCCGGCCATGGTGCCGTGGCGGGCGACAGAGGATGGCTTCGTCACCGATGCTGTGGTCGAATGGTATGCCCGTTTTGCCAAGGGCCAGCCGGGCGCGATCGTGGTCGAGGCCACCGGCATCCGCGACATTCCAAGCGGGCCGCTTCTGCGGATAGGCGACGATCGCTTCATCCCGGGCCTCAAACGGCTGGTCGAGGCGGTCCATGCAGCGAGTGACGGACACACCCGCGTCTTCATTCAGATCATCGATTTCCTGTCGATCCGGCGGCGTCCCGACGCGAAGAAATATTTCGAGCGGTTTCTCGCCATCACCGACTTGCATCGCGCGGCCCTGCCCGGCTTGAGCGACACCGACATCCGGGCCGCCCTCGCCGGGATGAAGCGCGACCAGCTCGCCTCTATCCTGACCGAGCGCGAACTGGAGTCGCTCGAATTTGGTTATCGCGAGCGCGTCACCGATATGGACCTGCCGCATATTCGCGATCTGCCCAAGGTGCTGCCCGGCCTGTTCGCGGACGCCGCCTGCCGTGCCGAGGCGGCGGGCTTCGATGGTGTCGAATTGCACTATGCGCACGCCTATACGATGGCCTCGTTTCTGTCGCGCAAGAATACCCGCGACGACGGCTATGGCGGCGCGCTGGAAAATCGTGTGCGCCTGCCGCTCGACGTGTACCGGGAAGTGCGCGCACGCACGCGGCCCGGCTTCGCCATCGGTTGCCGCTTTCTGGCCGACGAATGCATCGATGGCGGCAGCGGCGTGGATGACGCGGTCTATTTCGGCGTGCAGTTTGCGAAGGCCGGAATGGACTTCATCTCGACCTCGCGCGGCGGAAAATTCGATGACGCGAAACAGCCCGGTGTCGGCGGCGCTGCCTACCCTTACACCGGTCCCAGCGGCTATGAATGCATGCCGCAATATATCTCCGACGAGCGCGGGCCGTTCGGCCGCAACCTCGACGCGACGGGGACGGTGCGCAAGGCGATCCGCGCCGAGGGTCTTGAGACGCCCATTGTCTGCGCCGGCGGTGTCCACAATTTCGAATTCGCCGAGCAGATGCTGGCCGACGGCGCCTGTGATATTGTCGGCTCCGCGCGACAGACGCTCGCCGATCCAGACTGGTTCCTGAAGACGCGGCTCGGTCTGGGCGAGACCGTGCGCATCTGCGAATTCACCAATTACTGCGAAGGGCTCGACCAGAAGCACAAGACCGTCACCTGCCAGCTCTGGGACAAGGAGGGCCTCGACGATCCGAAGGTGAGCAAAACCGCGGACGGCAAGCGCCGCCTGACCGCGCCGGACTGGACGCCCGCGCAATGAGCCGCCGCATCGAGATCAGCGAAGTAGGTCCGCGCGACGGTCTGCAGATCGAGCGCAATTTCGTGCCGACCGAACAAAAGATCGCGCTGATCGATGCATTGTCGAAGACAGGGCTGAGCAAAATCGAGATTACCGGGTTCGCGCATCCGAAAGTCATTCCGCAGCTCGCCGACGCCGAGACCGTGGCCGCGGGGATCAGGCGCGCGCCAGGCATCCGCTACGGCGCCTTCGTGCCGAATGCCCGCGGCGCCGAGCGCGCGGTCGCGGCCGGAATCGACGACCTGAAAATCGGGGTCGCCGTCAGCGACAGCTTCAACCGGCTGAATGTGCGCATGACCACCGAGCAGGGCATGCAAGCGATCGACGAAATCGCCCGCGTCGCCCGCGGCACGCAGAGCCGCATCGTCGGCGGCATCGCAACCGCCTTCGGCTGTCCCTATGAGGGGCCGGTCTCGCGCGAGCGCATGCACCGGATGCTGGCGCAGCTCCTCGAACTCGGCGCGCCGATCGTCTATCTCGCCGACACCACCGGTGTTGCCAATCCCGACCGCATCCGCCGCACGGTGGAAGATTTGCGCGCAGCGTTTCCGCAAGCCGAGCTTGGGCTTCACCTGCACAATACCCGCGGCATCGGCATCGCCAATGCGCTGGCCGGTCTCGATTGCGGGATCAAGCATTTCGAAGGCTCGATCGGCGGACTCGGCGGCTGCCCGTTCGCCCCGAGGGCTGTGGGAAATATCTGCACCGAGGACTTCGTCCATATGGCGCACGAGATGGGCATCGAAACCGGGATCGATCTCGATGCGCTGATCGCGGTTGCCCGGCAGGCGCAGGAGATACTCGGACGCCCCCTGCCCGGCATGGTGATGAAATCCGGCAAGGCGTCCGAACTGCACGCCATGGACGCGGCGCGGGTAAAGGTGGACTGAAGGCTGCGCTTCTATTGCGCCTGCACCTCAAGAAGACGCCGCCGCTTGTTGATCAGGTATTCCAGCCGGCTCAGTGCGACCTGCAGCGCACCGACATCGGCATCGTCCCGCTTCTCGCGTGAGAACTCGTTACGCAGGATGTCGTCGATCTCGTCTTCGATTTGCTCGAGTTCCGCTTCGCTGCGGGCGTCGCGGATGCGGGTGCTGATGCTGTGCAGGCGCTCCTGCGGGCGGCTGCCCTCCGGCACCGGCATCATGAATTTCCAAAAGGCGGCCGCAGCCGAACTCAGCATGCCGAGCAGGATCGACGCGTAAAAGAACGTGTCGCCATATTTGTCAAAGATCGTCTTGATATCGCCGCTGAAATAGGCGGCCGCACCCGGATGAATCGGGATCGGCGCATCTTTCTCGGTGGAGGGCGCGGCGATCTGAGCGAGCACAGGATACTCGCCGATCATGTTGCTGCGTGCCTCCATGATCGCCTGGGTGAGCTGCGTCGCGGTATCGTCGTCGAGTTTTTCCTTCGCCACCAGATAGACCGGGACACGCAGGGTGGTCAGATCGTCGTCGGGGATCGCCGGCGAACCCCGGATCGTACCCTTTGGGATGTCGAAGCTCTCATATACCGGAACGGCGGCCGCGATTGCACCGGCGGATTCGATCGCCAGCAAGGCCGGCGCCTTTTTGGCATCGCGCGGAAAGAAATTTCGCAGCATTGTGAGATAGCGCGCAGAAATAGGCGCGACGATCAGAAGCGCCTGGACCTTCCGGCTCTGCATTGCCGCGGCGACTTCGGGCAAGCTCAGGTCGACGAATTTCACCTTGTTGCGGCTCAGGTCGTATTCATTGTCCAGCACCTGCGCGAGCCGCTGATTGACAGGTCCGCCGACCACACCGATGGTCTTGCCCTTCAGTTCATCCAGTTCGGTGATGTTCGTCCCGGGAAGGCCGAGCAGCATCAAGACGCCGTGGGTGATGACGACGACGGTGCGCGCATTTTTCAGATTCGCCGCATCGCCGCGCACGATCGCAAGATCGACTTCGCCCTTCGCAAATGCCTCGGCTGCGCCCATCGGCGTGCCGGTATCGACCACCTTGAGCCGGATCCGTGAATTCGCTGTCGATCCAAGACGGGACGCCAGCGAATTCATCAAACGCGCGCCTTCGCCGTCCATCGATCCGGCGGCTACCGTCAGCGTCACCGGACGCATCGAGTACCGGTACGTATATAAGCCAATGCCGGCCGTCAGGGCGACGAGGCCGACAACAAGCACAATTCTCATCCAGCGTGCGAAAACCATCGTTACCCGGCCGGCTCATCCGGCTCCTCGGTTGCGCGCTGTTCCATCGGGTAAAGGCCGATGAGCCGCGAGATCAATACTGGGATATAGAACACGCCCGTCAACTGTTCCAACTGGCTAAAGGAGCGGGCGAAAGGGGCGATCGGCGTGATATCGCCGAATCCGGTCGACGTCAGAGTCGCAATACTCAAATGCATCATGTCCGCGAGCAGCGGCGCGCCCTCGTCCCTTGCGCTCCCGCCCGGAAGCGAAAACGACCCTGGCGATACAATTTCGAACATGGCGTAGCCGCCGGCCCAGGCGAGCGCCAGCAGGATATAGACACTGAGCGCCGCATGCACCCGGTCGGCATAAAGCGGGCCGAACGAGAGCACATGACGCAGGATCACCGACGCCGTGAAGAAGCAGAAGATGGCGAGAGCTGCCATCATCGCGGCTTCGGCGGTACGGTTTCCGGTCCCGAGCCAAGCCACCTGCAGGCAGAATGTCACTGTTGCAAGTGCGATCCCGATGCCGCGCAGGATTGTCGAACGGCTTGCCGCAATCGTCCCGGAGACCAGAATGACAATAACGATAAGACCGCCAGCGATCCGGGAGGCTGTTCCGCCGAGCGCCAGAGGATGCAATGCAACGTATAACAACAGCGCGACCAGCAATACCGTGCCGGTTCCGCCGTAGCGGAACACCTCGGCTTCACCCGGTTGTTTCGGCTGGGTCATCGCGAATCGGCACTGGTCGTCGCTTCAGACTGCCACAACCGGCGCAACTCTTCTTGCGATTATCAGCCACGGTAGCCGATCTTGCGCGAGATCGCGTCGGCGGTCTCATAGACCATCGGGCGCAGCGCGCGTTCGCCGCCGATGGCATCGGACAGCTTTTCCGGCACGATCACCGTGACGGCTGCGACCACGCGCGAGTCGTGATCGCGGATCGGATAGGCAAGGCTGACCAGACCTGGATCGACGGTCGAACGGTGAAAGACATAGCCGCGCTTGCGGTCGGCGGCGATCTGGGCATCGAAGTCCTGCACCGATGGCAGGACAAAGCCGCCCCGCAACTCCTTGCGTAACCGATCGTAGAGACGGCGCAGGTCGTCCTCCTGCTGATGCGCCAGCATGATACGGCCGGACGACGTGGTATGCGCGGGCAGCCGCGCGCCAAGCTGCAGGTTGCTGACCAGACCCGCATTGGGCAGCGCCCGCGCCAGATAGACTGCGTGCCAGCCATCGAGGATCGCGACATGGGCGGCCGCATTGGTGCGATCGCTCAGCGCGCGCAGGAACGGTTGCGCGATTTCGGTGATCGGCTGGGCGTGCAGATATTCGAAACCGAGATCGAGCGTCTTCGAGGTGAGCCGGTAGCGCCGCGTCTCGGAATCGCGGGCAATGAAGCCATCCGCCTCCAACGTATAGACCAGCCGGTAAGTGGCCGAGCGCGTCAGCCCCAGCCCGGCTGCAAGTTCCGCAAGCGTCTTGGCCGGCTTGCTGCGGGGAAAGAGTTGGAGCAGCGCAAGTCCGCGCGACAGGCCGGGGACGATATAGCGCGGGTCGATGCGGTCATCGTCGGCAGGCTTACGACTGGGCATATCGCATGAGATCCCCGAGAAACGGCGTCGGTTTTTTATATCAAACCTCACGTTGACATGACAAACCCGCTCCCCTACCCCGGCGCATTCGGACCGCACGGAAGGACTGTAGGCATGGGACTGACGGCCGATATGGGGCGCTTCGTTGCGTCGTTGCGTTACGACATGCTGCCGCCGGAGGCGGTGAAAACGGTTCGGCTCGGCTTCACCGACTGCATCGCCTGCATGGTCACGGGCTGGAACGAAAAGGTCACCCGCACCGCCGCGCGCGGGCTCGGCATCGTCCATGACGGTGCGAACACGCCGATCTCGGCGCTGCAGGCACCGGCGCCCGAACGCGCCCTGGTCTACGGCGTTGCCTCGCACGCCATCGACTATGACGATACCGGCCTTGCCGGCCATCCGAGCGCCATCCTGGTGCCGACCATCCTCTCCGAGGCCGCCGAGACCGGCGCCGACGGCCGCGCGATGATCACGGCCTATGTCGCGGGTTACGAAATCTGGGCCGAGATGACGCGGCGCGATGCCCACCAGCTGCATCGCAAGGGCTGGCATCCGACGGCCATGCTCGGAACGATTGCTGCTGCTGCTGCTGCTGCTTCGCTGCGCGGGCACGATGCGGCAATGGCGACCCGCACCATCGGCATCGCCGCTTCTCTTGCGGGCGGTATCGTCGGCAATTTCGGCTCCATGACCAAGCCCTATCAGGTCGGACGCGCGGCGCAGTCGGGCCTCCTTGCTGCCCGGCTGGCCGAGGCCGGTCTGACCGCGACCGACACCGCGATCGAGGACGATCTCGGTTTCCTGCGCGCCGTCTCGCCGAAGGGCGAGGTCGACACGACGACTCCCGCCAAATTCGGCGAGGACTGGGGCATCCTGCGCGCCGGCATCAACATCAAACTCTATCCGGTCTGCTATGCCGTGCATCGCGCCATCGACGCCGTGATCGATATGCGCAAAGTTAATCCGGTCAAGCCTGAGGACGTCGAGGCGATCGATCTGGAGATCGGCGAGACCCAGGCCGAGATCCTGCGCGTGCATCGGCCAACCAACGGGCTTGACGCCAAAATCTCCGGCGAATTCGCGATGGCCTCTGCGATTGTCGCGGGCGCCTGCGGCAATGCCCAGCTCACCGACGCCTTCGTCAACCGGCCGGAGGTGCAGGACCTGATCCGCAAGGTGCGGATCGTCACCATGCCGGAGCGCGACGACCACGAACCGGCGCATTCGCCTTTCGACCGCGTCACCCTGCATCTGCGCGGCGGCAAGACGCTCACCACGGAAGCCGTGAAGCGTCCGCGCGGCCATTTTCAGCGCGGCGTCGAGACCGAGGCGATGTGGGCGAAGTTCGAGGATTGCGTAAAGCCTGCACTCGGCGAGCGCGGCACCCGTACGCTGTTCGAAACGATCCAGGGGCTCGACCGCATGGCGTCGATCGACGGGTTCGGTCTGTTTCCGGCTGGCAAGGCCAAAGCGAGCGCGGCCTGACCAATGGACAATCTCTCGCATCTTCTGGTGGAGCGGCCCGAGCCGGGCCTGATGGTGGTCCGCTTCAACCGTCCCGACGTCCACAACGCGCTCAACACCGCGACTTCGGAAGACCTTTACAAGGTGTTTGGCAAGCTCGCCTTCTATCCGGGCGACGTGCGCTGCGTGATCCTGACCGCCACCGGCGACAAGGCATTCAGCGCCGGCGGCGACCTGAAGGAACGCCAGGGCATGACCGACGAGCAATGGCGCAACCAGCACGCCATCATCGAGGAGGCCGCCTATTCCGTAATCAACTGCTCGGTGCCGGTGATTGCCGCAGTCAATGGCGTCGCCTTCGGCGGCGGCTGTGAACTGGCTTTGTGCTGCGACTTTATCTACGCCGCGCGCCATGCCCGTTTCGCTCTGCCGGAAGTCACGCGCGGCATCATGCCGGGCGCGGGCGCGACGCAGAACCTGCCGCGTGCGGTCGGCGTGCGCCGCGCCAAGGAAATCATCATGAGCGGCCTGCCCTTCTCGGCCCAACAGGCTTACGAGTGGGGCATGGTGAACGAGGTGTGTGAGCCGGCCGACCTGATGCCGAAGGTGATGACGCTGGCGCGAACCATCTGTGACAACGCCCCGATTTCCGTGCGGCAGATCAAGAAGGCCATCAACGCCTCGATGAACATGGACCTGCAATCGGGGCTTGCATTCGAAATCCAGTGCTACGAGCGCATGATTTCGACCGAGGACCGGCACGAAGGCGTCCGCGCCTTCAACGAGAAGCGCAAGCCGCAATTCAAGGGACGCTGACGGGTGAACACACATTGTTTCGTCAGCCAACTGTTTCGTCAGCCAACGCCTCGGTTGAATTGACAACACGCAGCGCCGTACAATTCGCAACATCACACCAACGACGCCGAACGGCGCCTTCAGCGGAGCCGATCCGCCGATCCAACAGGGAGGAGAGACAATGACTTTCACCAAACGCAGCGCCGTGTTCGCGCTGGCGCTGGCCGCTCCGATATTCGCTGCGGGCATTGCCTCGGCGCAAACCGCGAACTGGCCGAACCGGGCGATCACGCTGATCGTGCCCTACCCGCCCGGCGCCTCCACCGATTTCATCGCACGCCTGATCCGCGATCCGCTGGAAGCCGAACTCAAGGTCCCCGTCGTGGTGGAGAACAAGCCGGGCGCCGGCGGCACCACCGGGGCGGCGCAAGTCGCCAAGGCCGCGCCCGACGGCTATACCTTTCTTGTGACCGTCAACGCGCCGGTCACCATGAATTCCTTCATGCAGAAGAATTTCCCGTTCGACCCGATGAAGTCGTTCACCCCCGTCATCAAGGTCGCGGACGTGGTGATGACGCTTGCGGTCAATGCCAAGCTGCCGGTCAACACCGTGCAGGAACTGATCGACTACGCCAAGAAGAACCCCGACCAGAAGATGAGCTTCGGCAGCGCCGGCGTCGGTTCGGCGCATCACATCGCCGGCGAACTCCTGAAGCAGAAGACCGGCATCAACATGGTGCATGTGCCCTATCGCGGCGGCGGCCCGGCCATTGCCGATCTGGTCGCCGGTCACATCCCGATCAGCTTCGGCACCACGCCGGCGGTGATGCCGCAGGCGCAGGCCGGCACCATTCGCATCCTCGCGCTGGTCGAAACCAAGCGTTCGCCCGACCTGCCCGGCATCCCGACGGTCTCCGAAACCGTGCCCGGCGTCGACACCTTCACCTGGGTCGGCGTGTTCGCCCCGCTCGGCACGCCCAAGCCGATCGTCGACCGCGTCAATGCGATCATCGCCGAAACCATCAAGAAGCCGGACGTGATCGCCAAGCTGAAGGCGCAGGGCGCGAGCCCGGCCGGCGGTTCCCCCGAGGATCTGCAGCAATCGATGCAGAAGGAATTCGACCACTGGACCAAGGTCATTCCGTCCATCGGCATCCAGCCGGAGTGACGGACTGGCGTCAATCCGCGGCGCTCCATTGTGTGTGGAGCGCCGCGTTTCATTTGCGATCGCATGGATCGAGGCGACACCATGTCTGAACAGGAACTTTCCGGCCGCGCCGCGGTCGTGACCGGCTCGGGCCGCAATATCGGCCGCGCCATCGCCCACGCGCTTTCGAAGAAAGGCGCGAAGGTGGTGGTCAACGGCTCCTCCGACAGAGAGGCCGTGGACAAGGTGGTCGCGGAGATCAACGCGGCCGGCGGCAAGGCGATCGGGGTGATGGCCGATGTCGGGCGCGACGAGGACTGCGCAAGGCTCATTCAGTCCTGCGCCGACGCCTTCGGCTCGGTCGACATCATGGTCAACAATGTCGGCATCCGCCGCTATCAGGCCTTCCTCGACATCACGCCCGACGACTGGAACAACGTGCTGGCCACCAATCTCAGTTCGGCCTTCTATCTCTCGCGCCACGCCATCCCGCATATGCGCAAGAACAGGTGGGGACGCATCGTGCTGATCTCCGGCTTCGACGGGTTCTGGGCGCAGGTGACTCACAGAGCCCACAACATCACCTGCAAGGCCGGCATGCACGGGCTCGCCAAGGCGATCGCGCGCGAATTCGGACCCGACGGCATCACCGCGAATACGGTGGTGCCGGGCGCGATCGACACCGAGCGCGACTGGAGCCAGTATCCGCATCAGGCCAAGGAGAAGATCCAGTCGGAAATTCCGCTTGGCCGCTTCGGCGATGTTTCGGAAGTGGCGGCCGCGGTTGCGTTTCTCGCCTCGCCCGGCGGCGGCTTCGTCTCAGGCCAGGCCACCCATGTCAATGGCGGCCATTACATGATTTGAGCGATGGCTCCTGTCGTCATTGCGAGGGCAGAGAGGCAATCCACCCTGCGTCATCGCAAGCGCAGCGACGCAATCGATGCCTCTCCTCGATCGATTGCTCTCTCTCTCTCTGCCCGCTCGTCCCCGCGAAGGCGGGGACCCAGCGCAGTTACGTCCTCGAGCACAAATGTCGTTGAAGAACACTCATGGTCTTGCGGGGTGATAGAGCGCCGTTGCGCTTGCGCCATTTTATTTGAAGCATCGCCTGCGTCTTTTTCGGCGCTGGATGCCCGCCTTCGCGGGCATGAGCAGAGACGTTTCCCCAGCCCGGATGCAGCGAAAGCAGGATTGGCTGCCTGCGGAGCGCTATCGCCGCTCGGGGCAAGGCTCCGCCGGCCCTGTTGTTGTGACGGCGCGGGCGCGCCCAATTTCAAAACCCGTGGCCCTTCTTTCGTTTTGCGCATCGGGTAC
>NZ_JBKBVB010000174.1:0-6391 GCF_046289595.1 Pseudorhodoplanes sp. | reverse complement strand
GATCGGCGAGGAGAATGCCTTCGCCGTGCTGGCGCGCGCCAATGCGTTGGCCGCGCAGGGCCGCGACATCATCAATCTCGGCATCGGCCAGCCGGATTTCCGCACGCCGGATTTCATCGTCGAGGCCGCGATCAAGGCGCTGCGCGACGGCCACCATGGCTACACGCCGGCGACCGGCATCCCGGCCTTGCGCGAGGCGGTGGCGGCCGACCTGCACAAGCGCTACGCGGTCGCGGTGTCGCCGGACGAGGTCATGATCATGCCAGGCGGCAAGCCCACCATGTTCATGGCGATCCTGATGTTCGGCGAGCCGGGCGCCGAAATTCTCTATCCCGATCCCGGCTTTCCGATCTATCGCTCGATGATCGAATTCACCGGCGCGACACCCGTGCCGGTGCCGATCCGCGAGGAGAACGGCTTTGCGTTCTCGGCGGAAGAAACGCTGAAGCTGATCACCCCAAAGACGCGGCTCCTGATCGTCAACTCGCCGGCCAACCCGACCGGCGGCGTCACCCCGAAATCCGAAATCGACAGGCTGGTCGCGGGGCTGGAGCGTTATCCCGACGTCGCGATCCTTTCGGACGAAATCTACGACCACATGGTCTATGACGGCGAGACCCATGTCTGCCTGCTCTCCTACCCGCAAATCCGCGACCGGCTGATCCTGCTCAACGGCTGGTCCAAGACCTATGCCATGACCGGCTGGCGGCTCGGCTATGCGGTCTGGCCGGGCAAGCTGTACGATTATGCGCGCAAACTCGCGGTCAACCTGCATTCCTGCGTCAATGCGTCGGCGCAATATGCGGGACTTGCGGCACTGACCGGACCGCAGGACGAGGTGACGAAGATGGTCGCGGAGTTCGACCGCCGGCGCAAAGTCGTAGTCGAAGGGCTGAACAGGCTGCCGGGCGTGTCCTGCGCGACGCCCAAGGGCGCGTTCTACGCCTTCCCCAATATCAAGAACACCGGCTGGCAGGCCAAGGCGCTGGCATCCTCGCTTCTGGAAGACTCGGGCGTCGCCATCATCGGCGGCCCGGATTTCGGCATTCTCGGCGAAGGCTATGTGCGTCTATCCTATGCCAATTCGACGCAGAATATCCTGAAGGCGCTGGAACGGATGGGCGCGTTTCTGTCGACGCGGAAAGCGGCATAACGTGATCATGAAGCATATTGGACTGGCGGCAATTCTGGCGCTCGCCGCGGCACCGGCCTATGCGCCATCTGCTTATGCGCAGGTGACCTTCGTCACCTACCGCTGCATCGACGGAACGCAAGCCGTCGCCGCCTTCTACAGGGGCGACAAGCGGATGCGCCTGCAATTCGACGGGCATTCCTATACGCTGCCGCAGCGGCTTTCGGCCTCCGGCGCGCGCTATTCGAAAAGCGGCCTTTCGTTCTGGATCAAAGGCCAGGACGCGACGCTCAAGCGCCCGAAGCAGAAGGCGACCTTGTGCAACGTGTTTTAGGCGGGCCGTCGCGTATCGCCGTACAGAATAGACTTCTCCGAAAATGGATGGCAATGATAGTTCGGCCCCAACGGGCAATACAGGAGCAATGTTGCGGTTTCGTTCCACCTGCGCTTGAAGGCGCAGCGGCTTGGGCGATCATCGGTCTTCAAGCCTGCGGCTCGTAATATGATCTCATTGCGAATAGATGGCTTTCCGATTTCTCCATTCTCTGCCGCATGGTTCGGACATCAGCAACCACTTGGCCAAAGGCGTAGAGGGCGACAGCGGGTATCGAGAGAGTAATGCAAATCAAAAAGGCAATAAGCGCTATTGGACCAATATCATCACCCGATCCTCCCAATCCGACTCGGACGCCACTGACCACCAAAGTGAAGGCTAACCAAACAAAGAAAAGGTATGTCCCTGAAACAACTTTTAGGAACGTGGCCATCTCCTCCTCCAACTTGCTGAGCGAAAGATCAGCGATCTGGTGCCTACAACTACAAGCCTGCCTTGTTCATGGCCCAAGTGGTGAGTGCTTTGCTCGCAACCTCCTGTACCATTTTGAAAGGAAGCTTTTCGATGTTTCCGCTCCGATAGCGCTTTTGATTTTTTGGCAGATTGATTCATCTGCGAGTAGCGCACCTGCAAACTCGTGACCCTGCCACGTCAAGTCTGTCACCCACACGTGTGGAATAGGAGAGCTCACCGTCCGATGAATCTTCCGTCGATGGAGCCTGCATCGATCAACAGGACGAGGTGATGAGCGAGAGTTAAGTCATCCACTCCATCAACCTTTATCGGCTTCAAGAGAAGATCATTCTTGTCCTGAATTGCGCGCAGTATTTTGCGCACAGTCTCCGTATCGCGTCGAAATTGATGCCCCTGCGGTAGGGCCGGGAATTCCTGAGTAACAAAGGCAACAATACCCCGCTACCGTCTGCGGTCAAACCGAATTGCAGATGCCTGTGGATGCAATTTCCGCGACTGTGGCCGATTCGCTGCGCTCCGCTTGGAGGCCGCTCACGGCCGCAGCGCGAACCAGAAACCGACGAGCACGGTGACGAGCCCTAGAAGCTGCGGCAGGGTCGGCACTTCGCCAAGCGCCAGAAATCCGATCAGGATGGTCATCGCCGGCACAAGGGCCGGGAACATCGAGGCGCGTCCGGCGCCGAGTGCGGTCACGGCACGTGCGAACAGATAGAGCGCAAGCAGCCCGGCGAAGATGCCCTGCACGGCGATCTGGAGAATATTCTCCGCAAGGCCGGCTGCGGCCATCCGCTCGAAGCCGAACACCAGCGCATAAAGCGGTCCGTAGATCAGCAGCGACAGCACGCCGACCACTTGCGCGGCAAGCAGTCCGCTGGTGCGCCATCCCCGAAGGCAGATCGTAAACGCGGCCCACATGAAGCCGGCGGCAGCAAACAACAGGTCGCCGGTCAGCGCATTGCCACGGATGGTCATGATCGCTTCCCCGGCCAATACCAGCAGGCCGAGCAGGATGGCGGTGACGCCGAGGATGCGGACGCGCGTGAGCTTCTCGCCTAGCGCCAGATAGGCGAGAACAAGGCCGCCCAACGCCGCAGCGCCCGGGTGGATCACTGCGCCATGGCCGAGCGGCGCCAGCGTAAAGCCGGTATAGCTGAGGACACCCTGCAGCGGCCCCGCCAGCACCACGATGAGCAGGCCGCGCCGCCAGCCGAGCCCGCCAAGGTCGGTCGGGCCTGCCCGCAGCACCATCGGCAGCATGATCAGACCGGTCCAGACGAAGCGGTGAAAGGCGATATCGACCGGGGCGAGTCCGGCGGCCAGGCCATGCTTGGCGGCGACGAAGCCTGCGGCCCAGCATGCCGCCGCGGCGATCCCGCACAAAGCTCCGGTAGCCGGCGCCGACAGCCCGGCGGCACGAGGATGGTGATCGGGCAAAGCCGCAAATCCGAAATGGGTCCCGGTTGCCCGCATACACGCGCCGCGCCAGTCTGCCTATGGCCGCCGGCGCGGCCCGGCCATGTTCGATCCGGGCGGTCGCGCAACGTCAGCCCGAACATGCGCAAGGGCCGGTATGGTTTGACTGATCGGGGCCCGCTCTCTAACGTCGGTCCGGTCGCGGGGGGCCTCGCGGCGCTATGACGGCATCAGCGGCACCGCCAGGCATCTCTGTAATGAAGACTATCAGTGCATTCCTGTTTTCCGCGCTCGTCGCGCTGGCGGCGATCGCGGGCTCGGTCTTTGTCCTGTCCAATGTCTGCGTGATCGAAGCGCCCGTGTCGCCGGCCCGAACGCCGTCGCGGCTGCCGATTCAGTTCGAGCGCGGTGCCCAGGACTCGGTCATCGAGCGCGCGGTGCTGAACCGCGAGAGCAACGATGCGATGGTCTGGAAGGCCCAGGCGTCGGCGCCGCAACCGGCGCAGGCGATGAGCTGGCGCAACCGCTTCCTGTGCGACATCCGCATCACCGACATGGCGCTGCTCGCTTTTGCCGCCTTCCTGCTGCTGGCGACGATCTTTCAGGGCTTGTGGATGCTGCGCGCGATCCGCGCCACCGATCGCATGGCGGGTCTGGTCCAGGAGGGGCTGGTCTCGGCGCAACGGCCTTACGTGTTCTTGCGCGAATTTCAGGTCGCCATGACCAAGAATCCGCTCAATGATGAAATCCAGACCTGCACCATCCAGCCGGTCTGGGAGAATACCGGCACGACCCCGACCCGGAACGGCCGCGGTCATGTGAACTGGAAATATTTCGACCGCTCGGTGCCTGCCGATTTCGATTTCGCCGATTTCGACGAGCTCGGAAACCGCATCCTGTCTTATGACGCCTACAAGCCGCTGATCGTGGGTCCGCGCGCCACCGCCCTGTCGCCGATCATCACCATGGAACCGGCGATTCTGCGCCAGGTCCGCGACCTCCAGGGCAAGCTCCTGATCTGGGGCTGGGCCGAATACGACGAGGTTTTCAGCGACGCCAAGCGGCACCGCACCGAATTTGCCTATCTCGTGGTGGTGTCCGGCTCCCCGGCAAGCCATGTCGGGTTCAGCCAGTACAAGCTGCATAACGGCGTCGACGAAGACTGCACCAAGCAGCCGACGGTGCTGGCGCGCAGCGTCTGAGCGCCCGTCGCAGGGCCGCTGAGAGGCCCCTCCGCGCCCCTTGGGCGGCCTTCCTCCCGTCTTAGCGGCCGGGGCCGAAATCTGCTAAGCAGATCGAAGTATTCAATAAGATCGGACACCGAACGCGCATGG
Source organism: Pseudorhodoplanes sp. (assembly GCF_046289595.1). Classification (GTDB taxonomy): domain Bacteria; phylum Pseudomonadota; class Alphaproteobacteria; order Rhizobiales; family Xanthobacteraceae; genus Pseudorhodoplanes. Next base: position 1,704 of record NZ_JBKBVB010000174.1, on the reverse strand, counting down.
CCGGACCGTCGAAGCCGTTGATGCTGTCGTGGCGCTTTGCGCCACTGTTCTGGACCCAGTTTTTTTCCGCCTTCAACGACAACTTCCTGAAGAATTCGATCGTCTTTCTGATCCTGTTCCGGATGGGGACGGAGGGCGAGGCGCTGATCACGCTGGCCGGCGCGGTGTTCATCGCTCCGTATTTCTTTCTCTCGGCGCTGGGCGGCGAGGTTGCCGACCGCTACGACAAGGCCGTGGTGGCGCAGCGGCTGAAGCTCGTCGAGATCGGCGTTGCCGCGATCGCGGTGCTCGGCTTTGTCACGCATTCGCTGCTGATCCTGTTCGTGGCTCTGGCTGGTTTCGGCATCATCGGTGCCCTGTTCGGGCCGATCAAATACGGCATCCTGCCCGACCATCTCGAACGGCGCGAATTGCCCGCCGGCAACGCGCTGGTCGAGGGCGCGACTTTCATCGCGATTTTGCTCGGCACCATCGCCGGCGGCATGGCCGCGCGCGGCGGCGGCGATCCGCTCGCCTTCTCCGCGCTGGTGATGTTCTTTGCGCTGCTTTGCTGGGTGTCGGCGCTGCTCATTCCGCGCACCGGCGAGGCCGCGCCCAATCTCATCGTGAATCGCAACATCGCGGCGTCGACATTGACGCTGCTGCGCGATTTGCGCGCCGATTCGCGGCTGTGGTGGGGCGCGCTGGTCACAAGCTGGTTCTGGCTCGCGGGGATCGTCGTGCTCTCCCTGCTGCCGCCTGCGGTGAAGACCCTGGTCGGCGGCAACGAGGAGACGGTCACCGCCTATCTCGCGATCTTCTCGGTTGCGGTCGCGGTCGGCTCGGGTCTTGCCGCCTGGCTTGCCGCCGGACGCATCATCCTGCTGCCGACGCTGATCGGCGCGGTTCTGCTCGCGGGCTTCGCGCTGTTTCTCGGCTACACGCTCTACGGCGCCCAGCCCGCCACCGTGTTCAACGGGCCATGGGAAGTGTTCCGCACCGCGCGCGGCATCAATGTTGCGATTTCGCTGATCGGTCTTGCGATCGGTGGCGGCATGTTCATCGTGCCGGCCTTCGCGGCGGTGCAGGCCTGGGCCGGTGCGGACCGCAGGGCCCGGACCATCGCCGCGGTCAATATCCTCAATGCCGCCTTCATGACGGTGGCGACGCTCTTCGTCGCCCTGCTGCAGGGCCTCGCCGGCGTCACCACGCCGGTGCTGTTCCTTATGCTCGGCGTCGCCAACCTGATCGTCGCAATCCTGATCGCTTTCACCATGCCGACCCGGCCGTTCGCGGATGCGCTGTCGATCCTTTACCGCGCCTTCTTCCGCGCCGAGGTGCGCGGCCTGGAGAACCTGCAGAAGGTTCAGCAGCCCAACGTCATCCTTGCGCTCAACCATGTCAGCTTTCTCGATGCCGGAATCGCGCTGTCGCTGCTCGGCCGCGATCCGCTGTTCGCCATCGACACCGCGATGGCGCAGAAATGGTGGGTCAAGCCGTTTACGCGAATGGTCCGCGCTCTGCCGATCGATCCGCTCAAGCCGATGGCGACGCGCACCCTGATCCAGGCGGTGGCGAGCGGGGAAACGCTGATCATCTTCCCAGAAGGCCGGATCACCGTTACCGGCTCGCTGATGAAGGTCTATGACGGCGCCGGCATGATCGCCGACAAATCCGACGCGGTGATCGTGCCGATCCGGATCGAGGGGCTGGAGCGATCGTGGT
>NZ_JBKBVB010000173.1:0-6476 GCF_046289595.1 Pseudorhodoplanes sp. | reverse complement strand
GCGGTCGCTCCGCTCGCCGCGCAGGCCTTCGGCGCCCGCGATCCGCGGATGGTGCGCAGAGCGTTGCGGGTCGGGCTGTGGGCGGCGACCCTGCTCGGCATCCCGCTCAGCCTCGTCCAGCTCTACGGCAAGGAGATTTTGCTCGCGCTCGGCCAGGCCGAGGAGCCGGCGACGCTGGCCGCGCGTTATCTCTACGGGCTCGCCTGGTGTCTCATTCCCGGCTGGTGGTTTATCGCGCTGCGCGGCTTCATGGGCGCGGTGAACCGTCCGGAGCCCGCGCTGTGGATCACGCTTGCGGCGGTGCCGGCCAATGCGCTGCTCGCCTATGCCCTGATCTACGGCGCGTTCGGATTTCCCCGGCTCGACCTCCTTGGAGCCGGCATCGCGACGACCACGGTCAATCTTTGCATGTGCGCGGCGGCGATCTGGGTCTGCTACGCGATGCGCCCGTTCAAGAAATTCCAGGTGATGGGCCGCTTCTGGCGTCCGGACTGGCCGCTCTTCCGCAAGCTGCTGGTGATCGGCTCGCCGATTTCCGGCACCTTCATGCTCGAATACGGCGTGTTCGCCGCAGCCGGCATCATGATGGGCTGGATTTCCACCACGGCCCTTGCCGCGCACCAGATCGCGCTGCAGATCGCTTCCATCATGTTCATGGTGCCGTTCGGCATCTCCATGGCGGCGACGGTGCGCGTCGGCCATGCGGTTGGACGCCGCGACAGCGCCGGAACGCGCAGTGCGGGCTCTGTTGCGATCTGGCTCGGCGCGGGCTTCATGCTGGCCATGACGCTTCTGGTAATCGCAACCCGCGACCTGCTGCCGGTCCTGTTCCTTGGATCGATCACGCAGGCGAACGGCCAGACCGCAGCGCTCGCCGCCACGCTGATGGTCGTCGGCGCGAGCTTTTTCATCTGCGACGGCGTTCAGTCGATCGCGGCCGGTGCGCTGCGCGGGCTGAACGATACGCGGGTGCCGCTCCTGTTCTCCTTCGTCTCGTTCTGGGCGATCGGCTTCACCGCCTGCTATGTGCTCGGCTTCACGCTGAATTATGGGGCGCTCGGCGTGTGGATTGGGCTTTCGCTGTCGGTGATCGTCTATGCGCTGATGCTGGTGATCCGCTTCCACCTGCTCACCAAGCGCGGCTATATGCCCGACGTGCCGCACGCCGCACACTGACGCTTGCCCTTTCCGGCAAAAGCCGGGCATGACAGGCGCATGGTCGACCGGCTCGTCATTTCGGATATCGGGCATCGCGGCGACGGCATTGCGCAGACACCCGGCGGGCCGGTCTTCGTGCCCTATACGCTGCCGGGCGAGACCGTCGATGCCGATGCGGTGCAGGGCCACCCCGACCGCAGGCATCTGTTGCGTGTGGTCGCCCCCTCACCCGACCGCGTGGACCCGTTCTGTCCGCATTTCGGAGTCTGCGGCGGCTGCGCGATCCAGCATTGGGCGGAGCCGCACTACCGCGACTGGAAACGCAATCTGGTGGTCGAGGCGCTGAGTCATGCAAAGATCAACGCGACGGTCGGCGATCTGATCGACGCGCATGGCGAGGGCCGCCGCCGCGCGGTTTTGCACGCAAGGCAGGGCACCAAGCAGATCGTCGAAGTCGGATTCTCGGCGTTGCGCGCGCATACGCTCGTGCCCATCGACCGCTGTCCGGTGCTGGCGCCGGGGCTGGCGGGCGCCATCGATGCCGCCTGGGCGATCGCCGATGTCCTCGGACCGTTGAAAAAGCCGCTCGACATCCATGTCACCGCAACGCTGAACGGCCTCGACATCGACGTGCGCGGATCAGGACCGCTCGATCAGGCGCATGCCCTGGCGCTGACGCGCATCGCGGCATCGCGGCGCATCGCCCGCATCACCCGGCATGGCGAGATGGTCGCGCAGGTGGCTCCGCCGATTGTGCGGATGGGCAAGGCGCAGGTGACGCTGCCACCCGGGCCATTTCTGCAGGCCACCGCACTTGGCGAGGAAACGCTGGCAAAGCTGGTGAGCGAGCATGCGGGCCATGCCAGAACCGCACTCGATCTGTTTTGCGGCCTTGGGCCGTTCTCGCTGCGGCTTGCCGAGCGCATCCGCGTCACCGCGATCGACAGCGACCAGGCGGCGATCGATGCGCTGTCGCGTGCCGCGCAGGCGACGCCGGGGTTGAGACAGGTGACGGCGCTGAAACGTGACCTGTTCACGCTGCCGATGCCGGCCTTGGACCTCGCCGGGTTCGATACGGTGATCTTCGATCCACCCCGGCAGGGCGCGGAAGCGCAGGCGCGCGAGATCGCAAAAAGCAAAGTAAAAAGCGTAGTCGCGGTGTCGTGCAATGCCGCGACCTTCGCGCGCGATGCCGCGATCCTGATCGCCGGCGGCTATCGGCTGAAGCGCGTCACCCCGGTGGACCAGTTCAAGCACACCGCGCATGTGGAGATCGTGGCGCAGTTCGTGCGGTAGGTCTGCCGCGTGTGGCGACCCTTGAAGGGCGACGGCCCCATCGGTGGCCGATCATCCTTCGTGGCTCGCTGCGCTCGCACCTCAGGAAGACGGCTCTGGTCGGTGAGCGAGCCGCATCAAGAGCATGAGTCTCAACCCTGGTCTAATTCCCCCACCTCTCCTGCCAGAGCCGCTCGCCGATGGTGCAGGGCACGCGGGGATTGGCGGCCGAGGCTTTCATGACGCGCGGCTCCGCCGGCAGCGCCGCGATTTCCAGAACGAGTTTGGTGCGGATCGCCTCGACGAATTTCTCGCGCTCCTTCACCGGAATGACGAACGAGCCGGGACCGCCGATGACGCAATCCTCGTAATAGTCGTCGAGCAATTCAATATCCATGGTCGCATAGCTCGGCCGCTTCAGCATGATCGGCAGCCCGTTGATGGTGATGCCTCTCGACAGCACCTCGTCGCGGGCGATCGTCACGAACTGGCCGGAATTATTGGCGCCGTCGCCCGACACATCGATGACGCGGCGCATCCCGCGATTCGGGTTGACGTCGAACAGCTTCATGCCGAACAGGAGCGCGCCGGAGATCGAGGTGCGGGCGGCGCGCCGGATCGGCGCCTGCAGGATGTCGTTCGCGACGGAGCCCGCGCTTTCCGGTCCCTCAACCACCCGCCAGGGTACGACCACGCGCTGCTCGGTCGCGCCCGCCCATTCGAAATAGGTCACCGCGATCCGCCCATGGATGCCTTGCCGCAGGACGTTCAGAAATTCGGCGGAGACCAGGGCCTGCGCATAGCCCTCACGCTGCAGCGCCAGTTCGTCCGGGTCCATCGAATAGGAAATGTCGACCGCCAGCACGAGTTCGACATCGACCGAGGTTTCCTGTTGCGCCGCGCCGCTGCGCTGCGCCCATGCGGGCTCGAACCACGCCGCGCCGGCCGCCGCGACAACCAGCATCCCGGCAAGAACTGCGACGACGACCGATCGGCGGACCATCACCTTCTCCCCGTTGGAGAGGAAAGGGTGCCACGTCGGGGGCGGCTGTCAAAGCCGGACCGGTCAGCCGTCGACCGCCTCGGTGGACACAATCTCGATACCGAAGCCGCCCAGCCCCACATAGGTGAACTTTTTCGAGGTCACGAGCTTGATCGAGTTGATCCCGAGATCCTTCAGGATCTGCGCGCCCAGCCCGATTTCGCGCCATTGCCGGATGCGGGCGGCCTCCGATTCCGTCTCGCCGTTCTTTGGGATTGCAGTCACCGGAACCCCCGCGGTGCCGTCGCGCAGATAGACGATGACGCCGCGGCCCTCCTCCTTGAAGCGCTGCAAGACCGCATTGATGGTCTTGGCGCCACCGAATACGTCGCCGATGACGTCGGCCCGGTGCAGACGGGTGAGGACACTGTCGCCGTCCCCGAGCCGGCCATAGACGAAGGCCATGTGGTGGGTGGCGTCGAACGGGGTGACATAAGCATAGCCCTGCAGGGTTCCGATCGGCGAGGCGACCGGGAATTCGCCGACGCGCTCGACCAGCTTTTCGCGGGCCTGCCGGTAGGCGATGAGGTCCGCGATCGACAGCCGCTTCAGCCCGTGCTTTTCGGCAAATTCTGCGACCTGACGGCCACGCATCACGGTGCCGTCGTCGTTCATCAGTTCGGACAGGACGCCGACTGCAGGAACGCCTGCGAGCTTGCACAGATCGATGCAGGCCTCGGTATGTCCCGACCGCATCAGCACGCCGCCGTCGCGCGCCACCAGCGGAAAAACATGGCCCGGCCGCACAAAATCCGACGCACCGCTGTTGCCGTTGGCGAGCGCACGCACGGTGTTGGTGCGCTCCTCAGCGGAAATGCCGGTGGTCAGCCCGTGCTTGACGTCGACCGATACGGTGAAGGCGGTCGATAGCGGCGCATCGTTGCGCGATACCATCGGATCGAGGTGCAGCCGCTTGGCGTCGTCGGCCGACAGCGGCGCGCAGACGATGCCGGAGGTGTGGCGGATGATGAAGCCCATTTTTTCCGGCGTGCAGAGCGAGGCCGCGACGAACAGATCGCCCTCGTTCTCGCGGTCGTCGTCGTCGGTGACCACGATGATCTCGCCGCGTGCAAACGCCGCGATGGCCTGGTCGATACGCTGATGGGTGTCGAGCATGGTTTTTCCTTCAGCGGGCAGGTTGGGGGGATGGCGGCGGGAATGGCCATGACGACCCCTCGCCCACCTGCCCGCGATGCCGCAGATAGTGATCGGCAAGCACACATGCCATCATCGCCTCGCCGACCGGCACCGCCCGGATGCCGACGCAAGGGTCGTGGCGGCCCTTGGTGACGATGTCGGTATTCCGCCCATAGCGGTCCACGGTCTGCCGCGGCTGCAAAATCGACGAGGTCGGCTTCACCGCAAAACGGGCGATCACGGGCTGACCGGTGGAAATGCCGCCAAGAATGCCGCCGGCATGGTTGGACAGAAAGACCGGACTGCCATCATTGCCGATCCGCATTTCATCGGCATTGGCCTCGCCGGACAACTCCGCAGCGGCAAAACCATCGCCGATCTCGACGCCTTTGACCGCATTGATGCCCATCAGCGCGGCGGCGAGATCGGCATCGAGCTTGCCGTAGACCGGCGCGCCCAGCCCTGCTGGCACGCCTTCGGCGACAATCTCGACAACCGCACCGGCTGAAGACCCTGCCTTGCGCACGCCGTCCAGATAGTCGGCCCAAAGCTCCGCCGCCTTGGCGTCAGGGCAGAAAAACGGATTTCGCGAGACTTCGTCCCAATCCCACCGCGCGCGGTCCGCCTTATGCGGGCCGATCTGCACCAGTGCGCCGCGCACCGTCATCCCCGGCACGACCCTGCGGGCGATGGCGCCCGCAGCCACGCGCGCTGCGGTCTCGCGGGCCGAGGCGCGGCCGCCGCCGCGATAATCGTGGAAGCCGTATTTGACGTCATAGGTATAGCCGGCGTGGCCGGGCCGGTATTTATCCTTGATCTCCGAATAGTCCTTTGAGCGCTGGTCCACATTCTCGATCAGGAGAGCGATCGGCGTGCCGGTGGTCATATCTACGCCCGTCGCTGCATCTGCAAACACACCGGAGAGAATCCGGACGGTGTCCGGCTCCTGCCGCTGGGTGGTAAAGCGCGATTGCCCCGGCCTGCGGCGGTCGAGATCGGCCTGGATGTCGGCAGGCGTGATCGGGATGCGCGGCGGACAGCCATCGACCACGCAGCCAATCGCTGCCCCGTGGCTTTCGCCGAAGGTGGTGACGCGGAAAAGGTGGCCGAACGTGTTGAACGACATGGCGATCTGCTGGCTTGGTAGCCCGCACATCCGGGCCGGTCAAATGAGCGAGCCCTGTGCGGGATTCCTTGCAAAAGCACGCCGGCTCACTCCACCCCTGTCAGGCTGCGGCGCGGCACGCCATTAATGAGCATTCAGCGCGCTGAACACGCATTAATGGCAAACTGAATGTGCGTTAAGATACTGATTTTCTTACGTTTTTTCGTTTTTTGCATTTGCAGTCGGGCAGAAAATCTGAGATGACTCGCCGCGGTACGGGAGGGGCGCATCCAGGTGCAAGGATCGCTCGCACCGCGAATGACCGAGCAAACAAGGACCATACACATGCGCAAATTGATCGCCGTTATCGCTGCGATCGGCTTCATTGGGTCGACCACCCTGTCGCCGGTTATCGCAGCGCAGGCGACGCCGGGCGTTGCGAAAAGCGACGAGTTCTCGGCCGCCAAGAAGAAAGCGAAGAAGAAAGCCAAGAAGGCCGAACTGACCACGACCGATCTCTCCGCCGCCAAGAAGAAGGCGAAGAAGAAGGCCAAGAAGGCCGAGCTGACCACCACCGACCTCTCCGCCGCCAAGAAGAAGGCGAAGAAGAAGGCCAAGAAGGCCGAGCTGACCACCACCGACCTCTCCGCCGCCAAGAAGAAGGCGAAGAAGAAGGCCAAGAAGGCCGAGCTGGCCACCACCGACCTCTCCGCCGCCAAGAAGAAGAAGGCGAAGAAGAAGGCCAAGAAGGCCGAGCTG
>NZ_JBKBVB010000172.1:0-6540 GCF_046289595.1 Pseudorhodoplanes sp. | reverse complement strand
GCCAGACGGATCCCCGTGACACGACCATCCCGGACCAGAAGATCGTCCGCCTCGCCCTCGATGACGGTGAGATTGGCGGTCGCGTGGATGGCGGCCTGCATCGCCGCCGCGTAAAGCTTCCGATCGGCCTGGGCGCGGGGTCCGCGAACTGCCGGACCCTTGCGGCGGTTCAGAACCCGGAACTGGATGCCGCCCTGGTCGGCAACCCGCCCCATCAGGCCGTCCAGGGCGTCGATTTCCCGGACCAGGTGCCCTTTGCCGAGCCCGCCGATGGCCGGATTGCAGGACATCGCCCCAATGGTCGCAAATTGGTGGGTCACCAGCGCGGCCGCCGCGCCCATGCGCGCGGCCGCGGCCGCAGCCTCACAGCCGGCATGGCCGCCGCCGATCACGACGACGTCGAAGCGCGGGTCCGCGGCCCGCTCAGCGGTCCGATCCATGGTGCGATCCATGCCGGGTATGTAGTTGAGGCGCAGGGTGGCGTCAAAACAACGCCGATCCGCCGGGTTCCGTTTCACGTGAAACGCTTGAGTCTCAATCCCTTGGCGAAAGAGTCTGGACTCGAATCACAAAAGGTAAACTGTCATTTACCAATGCAGAAATCGCGGAAAATCTTGTCCAGCAAATCGTCGACATCGACCCGCCCCGTCAGCCGCCCAAGTGCCTGAGCTGCAACGCGCAATTCCTCGGCAAAGGTGTCTTCACGCCCCGCCTCGGCCTCGCCGGCGGCCCGCCTCAGTGCCGCTTCGGCCTGTTCCAGGAGATGCCGCTGCCGCTCTCGGGTCACCAGCGCGGGTTCCCCTGAGCCAATGGCCGATCGGGCAAATGCGGTCAGGTCGTCCAGAAGCCGATCAACCCCCTGCCCGGATACCGCGGACACATCATAGGCGTCCCGGTCTCCGACCGCTGAGTTGTGCGGAGCACCGCGATCTGCCGACTCCCCGGGATGGAGATCGATTTTGGTTCGGATCCGCCACATGACTGGTCCGGGATCGACTGGCGAATCCGGATTCGAACCTTCACCCTCCGTTAACCATAAAACCAGGTCGGCAGCCGCGGCGCGGGCTCTGGCGCGGGCCACGCCCTCCCGCTCGACCGGATCGTCAGTCTCGCGGATGCCGGCGGTGTCCAGCAGGGTGACCGGATAGCCGCCAAGATCGAGATGGACCTCAATCACGTCGCGGGTGGTCCCGGCATGGGGTGACACGATCGCCACCTCGCGCCTGGCGATGCGGTTCAGCAATGTGGACTTGCCGGCGTTGGGCGGTCCGGCAATGGCAACGACCAGCCCTTCCCGCACCCGCTCGCCGCGGCGGCCGTCAGCCAGCAATGCTGCGATTTCCTGCTGCAGCAAACGCGCAGCATGAAGCGACCGCATTGCAACATCAGACGCCACGTCGGCCTCATCCGAGAAGTCGATCCCGGCCTCTGCCAGCGCCATGGCCTCGATCAGCCGCAGGCGCCAGTTTTCGGCCCGGTCGCTCAGGGCCCCCTGGAGCTGGCGCACGGCCTGGCGGCGCTGCGCGTCGGTCTCGGCTGCAATCAGATCCGCCAGTCCTTCGACGGCGGTCAGGTCGAGCTTGCCGTTGTCGAACCCGCGCCGGGTGAATTCGCCGGCTTCGGCCGGTCGCAGGCCGGGAAGCCGGGCCAGCGCGGCGAAGGTGGCCGCGATCACTGCGCGCCCGCCGTGCAGTTGCAGCTCGGCCACATCCTCGCCGGTCTCGCTGTTGGGCCCTTCGAAGAACAGCGCCAGGGCCTGGTCGATGGTCTCGCCGGTCTGCGGATCGCGCACATTGGCCAGCATGGCGCGGCGCTGGTCGGGCACCCGCCCGGTCAGCGCCTCAAGCGCCGCACGCGCCTTCGGTCCGGAGATGCGGACGATACCGATCGCCGCAGGGAGCGGCCCGGAGGAGAGCGCGTAGATGGTGTCAGCGGACCCTGTCATGGATTGCTTCAAGCCCTTTCACGACCGTTCGTAAAGAGGCTGCACAGCGATGTCTTGCATCTTTGCCAAGTATGTATTACACAGGGACATGAAATCGCGCAGCTACCGCTTGCCCGACAAACTTGTTGACGACATTGAAGCCGAAGCCCGCCGACGAAAGGTTTCTGCGACCGATGTCGTGCGCGAACGTCTGTCCGGAACGGCTTCATCCACACCGACCGCAGAGTCGTGGAAAGACAGTCTGGCCAAATTCGCTGGTGCGGTCGACGAGCTGCCGCATGCCGGCGATAGCCGAAATATCAAAGCTGCCTTGAAGGCCAGTGGTTATGGCCGCAACCGTTCTCGTTGATACGAGCTTCCTGATAGCGCTCTATAACCGCCGCGATCCCAATCATGCCTGGGCTTCAGGTTTGCTCAAGCGGTGGCCTCCGCCTTGGCAAAGCTGCGATGCCGTGTTGTCAGAGACCTTGCACATGATCGGTTCAATCGGCCTGCCATTGCTGGCGGATTTCGTACGTGACCGCGGTCTCACGATTACAGGCACGAGCGACCTTGGCATAAACGAAGTTCTCGCTCTCATGAAAAAATACGCCGACGTCCCGATGAGTTTCGCGGACGCGTGCCTCGTTCGAATGACTGAAGTATCGTCTGAGCCGATGCTGCTAACGACGGACAGCGCTTTCCGCATCTACAGACGGCACGGACGCAAGACGATTCCCTGCGTTTTGCCGGCCTAAATCACATTGCGCCCGAGCAGCAGCGCGCCGAGCGCGAGCAGTCCCAGATAAAGGCACAGCCGGAACGTATCGGCGCTGATCCGTGCGCGCACGCGCTGGCCGGCATACATGCCGGCGACGGCCGGCACGATCGCGAATAGCGATAATGTACCAAGCGACAGGTCGAACGCGCCGCCATCCCACAACACCAATGCGAGTGCGACCGTCGAAACGGTGAAATGCAGGCCGAGCGCCTGCACGAGTTCGTCCTTGTCGAAACCGATGGCCTGAAGATAGGGCAGGGCGGGAATCACGAACACGCCGGTCGCGGCCATCACAAAGCCGGTCGAGATGCCGACCACCGGTCCAAGCCAGATCTCGGTGTTTCGCGCCACCGTGAATTTCACCTTGGTGAGTCCGATCAGGGCATAGGCGATCAGCACCACGCCGAGCCCGATCGCCGCGGGCTTAGCATTCTCGCCGGTCAGAATCCCGTTGCCCAGCCATGCGCCGGCAAACATGCCGAGCAGCATGCCGCCCAGCCGCTTGATGAGCCCGAACAGAAATGGGCCGGCGACCATCTGCCAGATGTTGGTGGCGAGCGACGGCGCAATCAGAATCGCAGCGGCTTGCGCCGGTGTCATCACGGCAGCCAGCAATCCCAGCGCCACCGTCGGCAAGCCCATGCCGATCACGCCCTTCACGAAACCCGCGAGCAGATAGGCGATGACGACAAGCCCGGTGATGCCGAACGACGCTTCCATGCGACGCACTTGAAGGAAGTCGCGGCGCTTCACAATGCCCAAAAGACGAAGGGAGCCTTCGCGAAACCGGAATGGCTGCGCTGCCATTTCCCCGCTGAGCCGTTATCGTGCTGTCCGAAGCAACCTGCGAGGTCGCCATGTCAGCCGCCGCATCGACACAACAATCCGGACCGCAAAACCGGCTTGCGCAGGAGACCTCGCCCTATCTGCTGCAGCACAAGCACAACCCTGTAGACTGGTGGCCCTGGGGACCGCAGGCCCTGGCCGAAGCAAAAGCGAACAACAAGCCGATCCTGCTCTCGGTCGGCTATGCCGCCTGCCACTGGTGCCATGTCATGGCGCATGAGAGCTTCGAGGACGCGGCGACGGCGCGGGTGATGAACGAGCTGTTCGTCAACATCAAGGTCGACCGCGAGGAGCGGCCGGACATCGACCAGATCTACATGCAGGCGCTGCATCATCTGGGCGAGCAGGGCGGCTGGCCGCTGACCATGTTCCTGACGCCTGCCGGCGAACCGTTCTGGGGCGGTACCTATTTTCCGCCGACCGCACGCTATGGCCGGCCGGCCTTCGTCGATGTGCTGCGCGAGGTGGCGCGGCTGTTCCGGGAGGAGCCGGCCAAGATCGAGCAGAACCGCGCCGCGCTGATGGCGCGGCTGTCGGAGGTCGCCCGCCCTTCGCAACGGGTGACCATCGGTCGGCAGGAGCTGGACCAGGTGGCGCTGCAGCTCGGCAGCGCCATGGACCCGGTGAATGGCGGCCTGCGCGGCGCGCCCAAATTCCCGCAATGCGCGATGTTCGAAAATCTGTGGCGGGCGGGGCTGCGGACCGGGGAGGGGCGCTATTTCCACATCGTCGATCTGACCCTCACCAGGATCAGCGAAGGCGGCATCTACGACCACCTCGGCGGCGGCTATGCCCGCTATTCCGTCGATGACAAATGGCTGGTGCCGCATTTCGAGAAGATGCTGTACGACAATGCCCAGCTTCTCGACCTTTTGGCGCTGGCCTGGCAGCGATCGGGAAAAATGCTGTACCGGGAGCGGGCCGAGGAGACGGTGGGCTGGCTCGCCCGTGAAATGACCGGCCCGGAGGGCGGCTTCTACTCTTCGCTTGACGCCGACTCCGAGGGCGAGGAGGGAAAATTCTACGTCTGGTCGCTGGCGGACATCGAGGCGGTGCTCGGGGTGGAAAATGCTGCACTTTTCGCGCAGCATTACGATGTCACGCCAGACGGAAATTTTGAGGGTCGTAATATCCTCAACAGACTCAAGGGCTTGCCGCGCAGCATGGAAATCGATGCTGCGCTCGCCATGCTGCGCGCCATGCTGCACCAAGTGCGCGAAAAGCGGGTCCGTCCGGGTCTGGACGACAAGGTGCTGGCGGACTGGAACGGCCTGATGATCGCCGCCCTGGTCCACGCCGCAAACGCCTTCTGGCGGCCGGACTGGCTCGCGCTGGCACGTCGCGCCTTTGACTTTGTGCAGCGCAACATGAGCCGCGGAAACCGGCTCGGCCATTCCTGGCGGGAGGGGCGGGTGCTGTTTCCCGGCCTGGCGTCCGATTTCGCCTTCATGACCCGGGCGGCCCTGTCCCTCTACGAGACCACCGCAGACCGGTCCTATCTCCACCAGGCGCTGGCCTGGCAGGCGGCGCTCGACCGCCATTACGCCAATCCGGACGCCGGCATCTATTTCCTGACCGCGGACGACGCCGAGGGTCTGGTGGTGCGGCCTGCCTCGACAGCCGACGACGCCACGCCCAACCCGAACGCCATCATCGCCCAGAATCTGATCCGGCTCGCCGCCTTCGCCGGCGACCATGCATTGCGGGACAAGGCCGACCGGCTGATCGACGGCATCCTCGCGATCGGCGGCAACAACCTGTTCATGCATGTCGCGGCGCTCAACGCCATCGACATGCGGCTCAACCTCGCCGAGATCGTGGTGACGGGGGAGGGCGAAGCCGCCGATGCCCTGACAAAGGCCGCGCTGGCGCTGCCCTATGTCAACCGCGCGGTGCTGCGCGCGCCTTCGGCGGATGCCCTGCCACCGAGCCATCCGGCGCAGAACAAGATCAAGGGCGCCGCCTCGCCTGCCGCCTTCATCTGTATCGGCGAGACCTGCTCGCTGCCGGTGACACATCCGGACGAGATCGCAGACCGCGTCGACACGGCCCGCGCAATGCCGGGCGCTTGACGCGAATCGCAATTCGCTCTGCAACTCGGCTGTGAGCATCCGCCAATGGGCGGGGCCGCCGGATGGCCATGGCGAGACGCAACGCCGACACGATAATGGTCGCCGCGCTCGCGGCTGCTGGTTTTGCCGGCGCGCCGGCGTGCGCCGCGGACCTGCCGCTCAAGGCAACGGCCGCGGAGCAGGTGCGCATCTGCGGTCTCTACGGCCCGGGCTATTATTTCATTCTCGGCACCGGCACTTGCATCAGGCTCGGCGGCTATGTCCGCTACGAGGCCTATGCCAACGCCGCGGGCGGCACCTACCCGACCACCACGCCGCAGGGCGTCATGACCCGCGCGACCTCGACCTTCGCGCAGCAGGCGCGCTTCCGTCTGACCGGCGATGTGCGCACGCAAACCGAATACGGCACGTTGCGCTCGTATTTCGCTTTCGGGGTCAACTGGCTGAATAACCCGAACGGCAATTTCGAGCCCGGCCCGGGAAACCCGAATACCCAAGCCGCGCTCGAACGCGCCTTCGTGCAATTCGCAGGCTTCACCCTGGGGCGCACCGATACCTTCTTCGCCTTCTACGACAGCCCGGCCTACAACTTTCTCACCTTCTCGTTCGACGGCTCGACCGGCACCACCGGCATGAATGTGCTGGCCTATTCACACCGTTTCGCCGACGGACTGACTGCGACCATCGCGCTGGAAGATCAGGCCGCGCATGCCGCGCCCGTGATCGATCTTGGCAGCGCGAGCGCGGTCACCGCAACCGCCGGCGTGATGGGTGCCGGGCTGTTCGCGCAGCCAGCCCCGCCCTTCAACGGCATGAAGGGCATGTGGGTGCCCGACATCATCGGCAATCTGCGGCTCGATCGCGACTGGGGCGCGGCGCAGATCAAGGGCGCGCTGCATCGCGTGGGCGCGGCCTAT
>NZ_JBKBVB010000024.1:0-43995 GCF_046289595.1 Pseudorhodoplanes sp. | reverse complement strand
GAAGGCGCCGATGCCATCATGCTGTCGGCGGAATCCGCGGCCGGACAATATCCGGTCGAGGCGGTCACGATGATGAACAGGATTGCCGGCGAGGTCGAACGCGATCCGACCTATCGCGCGGTGATCCAGGCGCAGCGGGGCGAACCGGAAGCGACCGGCGCGGACGCGATCGCCGCGGCCGCGCGCCAGATCGCCGAAACACTCGATCTGTCGGCGATCATCTGCTGGACTTTTTCCGGCTCGACCGCCTTGCGCGTGGCGCGCGAGCGTCCGCAGCCGCATGTGGTGGCGATCTCGCCGAATATCTCTACCGGCCGCCGGCTGTCGCTGGTCTGGGGCGTGCATTGCGTCGTGGCCCAGGACGCGCGGGATCAGGACGACATGGTCGAACGCGCCTGCCGCATTGCCTTCGCCGACGGTTTCGCCAAGGCCGGCCGCCGGGTCATTGTGGTCGCCGGTGTCCCGCTCGGCACGCCGGGCGCGACCAACATGCTGCGCATCGCCTTTGTCGGCGGCGAGCATGGCGACTCCTGAAGTCCTTTCGCGTTTCTTCGAGCCGCGAAAGGACTTCACGTTATCGGGTTGGCGCGCTTTCTTGACGCTGTCGTCACAGACCGCCGGCGGTGACCTGCTGGATCGCCCTGGTGAAGTCCGACAGGATAACCGGCTTCGGCAGGCAGGGAAGATCGCGGAAACTCTCGCTCATGGCGTCCACATTGGCGTAACCCGAGGCCAGGATGATGTGCGCGCCGCGAGCGCGCAACGCCTGCACCACCGGCTCCGACGACTCGCCCGCCAGATTTGCGTCGACGATGGCAAGGACAGGCGGAGCGCCCTTCCTCAGCAACGCCAGGGCTTCGGCGACATTCGACGCCGTTTCGACACTGTTATATCCGAGGATGCGGAGCATGTTGGCCAGGTCGAACGCAACCAGCGCTTCGTCCTCGACGATCAAAACCCGTCTTGCATCCGCAGAACGCTCGCCCGGTCCGGAGCCGTCATCGGCGGCGGGCTCTGGCGTACGCGCCAGCGTGGCCATCGGAATCGCAATCCTGCATTTCAGACCATGATCGAAGGTCCTGGAAATCGAGCCGCCAAGCTGCCTTTCGATCACGGACGTGATCAGCTTCGATCCGAAGCCGGTATGCGTGATGCCCGAAACGCCCGGCGCTGAGCCGTCGAGCGTTTCGAGCCAGTCAAGATGCAGATTGCCATCCTGCAGGCGCCAGCGAATCTCAAGCCGCCCCGCCGGGGACGAAAGCGCGCCATGTTTGGCGGCATTGGTGACGAGTTCGTGCAGCAGAAGGGCGATGGTCTGCGCCTGCTCGGATCGCATCATCACCTGGGGACCGCCAAGTTCGATGCCGCAATCGCCGGCGCGGTAAGCTTCGATTTCGCGCTCCACCAGAAGGCCGAATTCGATCGGACCCCAGCGCTTCGCGGATAACAGATCATGGGTCCGCATCAGCGCGGCAATACGGCCTTCTATCTTCTCCCTGAAGGACGTGATGTCTTCCGCGAGCGTCAGCCGGATAACCGCCTGAACAACGGCAAGGGCATTCTTGGCGCGATGGTCGATTTCGCGAATCATCAGCCGCTCGCGGTCGCCGGCCCGCTCGCGCTCGATAAAGCTCCAGATGCGCTCAAGGACCTGTTCGGCGGTGCTGATGTCGAACAGCGTCCAGGACCGTGGCGTGTGCGAATGCACAAACAGGATTGCGACCAATTCCCCATCGCCGAGCTTTGGGACGGCGATCGCGGCCTTCGCGCCCATGGCGGTGAATGCACGGATGGCCTTTTCCGATTTCAGCTCGGCTGCGACATCGTTGATGATGAGCATTCGCCCGGACGCGAGCTGTGCGCCGAGGTCCGGTCCGAGTTCGGACAACACGGCCTTGCCGCCGAGCGGGGCAAGATCGACGCCGCTCCATTCCTCGATCACCGGGAAATCGTCTCTGTGGCTGCTCGCCATTTCCCGCAATCCGACGCGGTCGGCGCCGAGATGTTTTCCGAGCATCGCGAGCGCGTGCTTGCGCGCGCTGTCGCTGTCGGAAGCGCCGCGCATGGCGTCGCCGAGCGCGAGCAGAAACTGCATCTGGCGCTGCGACAGGACGTTGCGGGTGGTTTCATAGCCGGAATTGAAGATACCGACGATGGCGCCGCTGTCATCGCGGATCGCGGTGAAGCTGTAGCTCCAGTAGGTCTCCTCCCGCTGCCCGAAACGCTGCATCGGCAGCAGGTAGTCCTGCACGAAAACGCCTTCGCCGGTTTCAATGACATGCCTGAATTGCGGCTCGATGATCTGCCAGATGTCGGACCACACCTCCCGCCCCGGCGCACCCAACGCCGCCGGATGGCGCGGTCCGGGGATCGGCGCCCAGGCGTCGTTGTAAAGCAGCCGAAGCTCCGGACCCCAATAGATCGCGGTCGGAAACTTGGATTGCAAACAGATGCTCAAGGCAAGCCGCAGCGGCTCCGGCCACGTGTCCGGCGGGCCGAGCGGATGATCGCTCCAATCGCGCTCGCGGATGAGGCGCGCCATATCGCCGACGCCGGCAAGAAAACTCAAGGCGTCGCGGTCGGAACGCTGGAGCCGTAGCATGAACCCGAAAACTCCATCGGTCGGACGCGACTTAGACCATCGCGCGATGGGTGCCGTAAAGAGCCTCGTTGCACCCGGGCGTCAGTTAGCCTTTACGCGTGGAGTGCGGCTTCGGTTCCATGCCGCGCGGCGCTGCATTGCGTGGCCATCACCGGCACAGGACGTGTCCTCACGATTCTGGTGGATGCACCACGACGCAGAGCGCCGCCGCGCATTGCCGGGCCTTCAGATTGGGCGGCCCTCGACCTTCTCGGTCAACGACTTGATCAGGTCGGGGATGCGCGGCAAGTGCGGGTTCACCTCAATCGCCCTGCGATAAATTTCCAGGGCGCGCTTGTCCTCGCCGAGTTCCTGAAGAATGAGTCCAAGGCCCGCCAGCGCCCCGAAATGCCGCGGCTCCCGCGCCAGGGTCTGGCGAATATCCTCAATCGAGCGGGTGAAATCCTTGCGCATGTAATGGATCGTAGCGCGCCGGTTCCAGGCCTCGACATAGTCCGGACGCAACGTCACGATGGAGTCGAGCAGCTTGACGGCCAAATCGAGATCTTTGGCTTCCAGCGCAATCCGAACCCGGCTCATCAGCAAGGTGGCGGTATCGCTCGGCGACACCATCCATATCGCCCAGATCCGCCCCTCCACGGCTTTGGCCGCATCGGCGCTCGGTGCCGCCTTTAGCGCGCCGAACAGGAAATCGATATCCTGCCCGTGCTGCACCTTCGGCAGCTTGTCCGGCGGCTGGGCAAACGCGCGCGGCGGCTCCGGATCGCGGATCTGAGTCAGCGCCGGCGTCGGCAGGACCAAGGCCGTTGCGAGCAGCACTCCGGCGATGTTGAATCGATAACGGCGCATGCCGCCGAGCTTATGCCTTCAGGCCGGATGGGCAAGCCTGCAAAGCGGTCACGCATGCGTGAAAAAGGCACCAGGCGACGGCCGTCTGGCGCAGTGGAACCAAAAAGGCGTCTTTCGCTCAGCCTTGGCGGGCTTTGAAGCGCTTTTGGGTCTTGTTGATGATGTAGACCCGCCCCTTGCGGCGCACGAGACGATTGTCGCGGTGGCGGGCGCGCAGCGAGCGAAGCGAATTGCGGACTTTCATGGCCGTTCTCAAGACATCTGGCGGCCATGCGGGCCGCATCAAAAATGGCCGCGCAAGCGCGGCCGGGTCGGGGCGGAAACTAGGGGCATGCGCGGCCCAAGTCAACGCTGGCTCTGAAAAAGCGGTTCTTCATAGCGTTTTCGAGCGAAGTGGGCACCGGTCCGCGTGAAGAAAACGCGCCAACGCAACAACTTAGAGGCTTTTCGCGATTCGAAGAAAAGCAAAAAGACTCTCGTAGCTCAGCCTTCACCCTGCATGCGGAAACACCGTCCGGCCGCGGCCGCATCGGCGCTCGACCGCATCCCCAGGCAGCAAAACGGCGCCGGGAGCTCTGCGATCTCCGGCGCCGCCTTGTCCCATCAGGATGACAACCGCGTCACCCTAACCCAGGCTCGTTACTTGGGGCACCAGGGCTGCCAGCAGACGAACAACGACGGATACCACTTTCCGTCAGCCCAGCAGCGCTGCATGGTGCAGCCCGCCGGACCGCAGGCCGCCGTCTTCAGCGCGCCAGGGGTGCAGGCAGCGGCGGGGGCGCCCTTCTTCTTGCCCTTCGCCATCGAGTCGCCAGCCGAGCCGGCAATCGCAAGCGCGGCCACGGCGGCGGCCAGCGCAAGTTTCGAAACCAATTTCTTCATGATTCAGCTCCCCAGAGAGATGCGGTAAGTCGGACGCCCGCCGCGCCGAAAGACGCGTTGCAGCGCCGCGCCGCGCCCCGATCGGCAGACCGCACGCAGCCAAGATCGCTTTTGGGTGACTGGGGATGAACCGAATGTGAATGGGTTCCCGGCACGCCCGGGCGTCATGCGGTGTCCGCAAATCGGCGGATCGGCAGATCGGCGCCCGCATCCGCGCACGCGGTCCGGCGGCACGCTGCCATATCATGGTCGGGTCGGATTTCGCGGTGGTGGGCGCGACAGGGATCGAACCTGTGACCCCTACCATGTCAAGGTAGTGCTCTTCCGCTGAGCTACGCGCCCGTTCCAGACTGCGGACGCGCCCCTATAGTCGCTCGCCCGGTGCGAAGCAAGCAGCCGCAGCCCTCCCGCCGGGGCGGCAGACCGCCTCGCCTCTCCCCGGTTTCAATGCCGCCATAAAGGGAATAAGGAACGCGCATAGGGTGTACGCCCTTGCGACCCGGGCGACGGCCGGGACGCAGCGCCACCGCACACCCACAATGCCCATAGGGAGCCCTCGAATGATTTCGCGTTTGGTATCGATCCGTCCGACCGTCTATGCGCTGACCCTGGCCGCGGGCCTTGCCGCCGCGACCACGGTCCACGCCCAGCAGGAGCCGCGCCTCGACGTCATCTACGTCCCGACCCCGCAGGAAGTGGTGGACCGGATGCTGGAACTCGCCAAGGTCGGACCCGGCGACTACATGATCGATTTCGGCTGCGGCGATGGCCGCATGGTTGTGTCCGCTGCCAAGCGCGGCGCCCGCGGCTACGGCGTCGACATCAACCCGCAGCGCATCAAGGAAGCCAACGAGAACGCCGCCAAGGCGGGCGTCACCGACAAGGTCGAGTTCAAGATCGCCAATCTGTTCGAGGAAGACCTTTCCAAGGCCGACGTGATGGCGATGTATCTGCTCACCGACATCAATCTGCGGCTGCGTCCGAAGATTCTCGACACCATGAAGCCCGGCACCCGTATCGTGTCCCACGCCTTCGACATGGGCGACTGGAAGCCGGAAGTGCACGAGAATGTCAGCGGCCGGAATGTGTATTTCTGGATCGTACCCGCCAAGGTCGGCGGCAAGTGGCAGATTGACGGCGCCCAGAAGATGACGCTCGACATCGACCAGAAGTATCAGTTCTTCACCGGCAAGGCCGAGATCGGCGGCAAGACCGTCGAGATCACCGACGGCCAGCTCAAAGGCGCCGACATCTCGTTCAAAGTCGATGGCAAGACCTATACGGGCAAGGTCTCGGGCGACACCATTTCCGGCGACGGCTGGAAGGCCACAAAGGCCTGAGAGCTGAGGCCTGAGGACTTCCTAACGCTCCGGGAAACCGGCACAATCGCGAAGGACGCTTCGGCGTCCTTCCCTCCATTTGCGCGGCGCGCAGGGCAGTTTTCATGACAACACAGAATTCCGGCGCCCCACGCGCGAGCCTCTCGGTGACCGATGGCGCCCTGATGATGGTCGGCATCATCATCGGCATCGGCATTTTCAAGACGCCGCAACTCGTGGCGATGTTCAGCCCGAACGAATACGCGTTCGTGGCGCTCTGGATTTGCGGCGGCCTGACCACGCTGATCGGCGCGCTGGTCTATGCCGAGCTTGCCGCCGCCTATCCCTCCACCGGCGGCGAATATCACTTTCTCAGCCGCGCTTTTGGCCTGCCGGTGGGCTTCCTGTTTGCCTGGGCGCGTACCACGGTCATCCAGACCGGCGCGATCGCCGCCGTCGCCTTCGTGTTCGGCGATTATGCGCAGGAGCTGTTCTCGCTCGGCGCTTATGGCTCGGCGATCTACGGCGCAGCCGCACTTCTGATGCTGACCCTGCTCAATCTTGCCGGTACCTACCAGAGCAAGACGGCGCAGAACGTCCTGACGTCGCTCCTGGTTCTGGCGATGGCTTCCATGGTCGTCATCGGCCTGATGAATCTCGGCGCCAAGCCGCCCGCCCCGGCCGCCGGCGGCGGTCCGGGTTACGGCATGCTCGGCCTCGCCATGGTGTTTATCCTGCTGACCTATGGCGGCTGGAACGAGGCGGCGTACCTCTCCGGCGACGTCCGCAATGTCGGCCGCGACATGGTGCGTATCCTGCTCGCCGGCACCACCATAGTGACGCTGATTTATGTGCTGGTGAATATCGGCTATCTGTTCGCGCTCGGCCTCGACGGCATGCGCAAGAGCGACGCGATCGCCGCGGAGGTGATGCGGACCGCGTTCGGACCCTCGGGCGCCGTGATCGTCAGCGCGATCGTCTGCCTCGCGGCCCTGTCGACCATGAACGCCACCATCTTTACCGGCGCGCGGCTCTATCATGCGCTGGGCCAGGATCTGTCGCTCGCGCGGCTGCGGGTCTGGGATCAGGTCCGCAACAACCCGCGCAACGCGATCATCCTGCAAAGCGCGATTGCGTTTGTGCTGATCTGCTTCGGCGCGATGGCGCGCGACGGGTTCAAGGCGATGGTCGAATATACCGCGCCGGTCTTCTGGTTCTTCCTGATGCTGGTCGGCATCTCGCTGTTCGTCCTGCGACGTCGCGATCCGAAGCATCCAAGGCCGTTCAAGGTGCCGCTCTATCCGGTGACGCCGATCCTGTTCTGCCTGATCTGCGCCTATCTGATCTATTCGAGCCTCGTCTATACCGGCCGCGGCGCGCTGTTCGGAATTGCGGTGCTGCTGGTCGGCGTGCCGCTGATCGGTCTTGTGCGCAAGAAGCGGCGCGTGGCGGCGGCCGCTGAGTGAGCTAATCTCACCCACGGGTCCGGACCGCAGAAAGGTCCCGGGATGCCGGGATGGAAACCGTGAGTGACACCTACGACGCCATCGTCATCGGCGCCGGCCATAACGGCCTCGTCTGCGCCGCCTATCTCGGCATGGCAGGGCTGAAGGTGAAGGTGGTGGAGCGCCGCGACACGGTCGGCGGTGCTGCGGTGACGGGGGAATTTCATCCGGGCTTTCGCAATTCGGTCGCCGCCTACACGGTCAGCCTGCTCAACCCGAAGGTGATCCGCGACCTCGATCTCGCCGGACACGGGCTGAAGATCGTGGAGCGCCGCGCGCTCAATTTCCTGCCGACCGAGGATGGCCGCTATCTGCTCACCGGCGAGGGGCGCACCAAGGCGGAAATCGCGAAATTCAGCACCAGGGATGCCGAGCGCTACGACGCCTATGGCGCCGAGCTCGACGCCGTCACCGACGTGCTGCGCGATCTCGTGCTGGAGCAGCCGCCCAACCTGGTCGAGGGCTGGAGCCTGCGCAGCCTGCGCGAGGCGCTGCGCGCCGCGCTGGTCGGAAAGCGGCTGCGCAAGCTCGATCTCGAGCGCCAGCGCGCGCTGCTCGATCTGTTCGCCAAATCCGCCGCCGACTATCTCGACGGCTTTTTCGAGAGCGATCCGATCAAGGCGGTGCTCGGCTTCGATGCCGTGGTCGGCAATTACGCAAGCCCTTACACGCCGAACTCCGCCTATGTGCTGCTGCACCATTGCTTCGGCGAGGTGAATGGCAAGAAGGGTATCTGGGGCCACGCCATCGGCGGCATGGGCGCGATCACGCAGGCGATGGCGAAGTCGGCAGCCACGTACGGCGCCGAGATCGAGACCAGGATGGGCGTCCGCGACGTCATCGTCGAGAAGGACCGCGCCACCGGCGTGGTGCTGGACGATGGACGCAGCATCCGCGCCCGCGCCGTCATCGCCAACGTCAATCCGCGGCTTCTTTACGAGCGGCTCGTCCCGGACGCCGCGCTGCCGCCGGACTTTCTCGCCCGCATGAAGCGCTGGAAATGCGGCTCTGGCACCTTCCGCATGAATGTCGCGCTGTCGCAATTGCCGAGCTTCACCGCGCTGCCCGGCCGCGCGCTTGCCGATCATCACACTGCGGGAATTATCATCGCGCCGACACTTGGCTACATGGACCGCGCCTATGACGACGCCCGCAAGTCCGGCTGGAGCCGCGAGCCGATTGTGGAAATGCTGATCCCCTCCACGCTCGACGATTCACTCGCGCCCAAGGGTCAGCATGTCGCGAGCCTGTTCTGCCAGCATGTCGCGCCGCAATTGCCGGACGGCTCGTCCTGGGACGATCATCGCGACACGGTGGCCGACCTGATGATCGCGACCGTGGATAAGTATGCGCCCGGCTTCAAAGACAGCGTGATCGCACGCAGGGCGCTGACGCCGCTCGATCTGGAACGCGATTTCGGTCTGATCGGCGGCGACATTTTCCACGGCGCGATGACGCTCGACCAGATTTTCTCGGCGCGGCCGATGCTGGGCTATGCCGATTACCGCTCCCCGCTCGCGGGCCTTTATCTGTGCGGCTCGGGCACCCATCCCGGCGGCGGCGTGACGGGCGCGCCCGGGCATAATGCTGCGAAGGTGATCGCGGGCGATCTCGGCCGACGGCGGTAAGACTTTCCCTCAGGGAAAGCGCGGAGCCACGATGGCCGTCGGAATGTTCGACCCCGGGAACCTACAGAAGTAGGTGGGCGCCATATGCCCGGGTCCACGGACCCGGCCAGGGACAGCTCCCGTCAGGATCGTAAGGCCCCGGGGGTATGATGTTTCCAGTCGCACCACGCAGCCCCGCGCGTGGGAATGTAGTGCGTGAACGGCCGCGCCGCCAGACAGACGTGACCGCCGGGCAATCCCTATCCTCCGTTCATGCCCGCGAAAGCGGCAATCCCGCGCGGCGCGACGCTGGGTCCGCTTCGCGGAGACGGACGGAAAGCATTGATGGACCTATCCCATCGCCAGGCCGGGACCAGGCTGCACCGACTGGTTGATCTGGCGCGTGATTTCCTCGATCCGCTCCGCTGCCGCATTGAGCGCCGCGACCACCGCCGCCTGGGTTTGCTGGGCGCGCTCGGCGGCGACCACGCGAGCGTCCTGCAGCGCCGCGATCTCCTCCTCGAGCCTTCGGATCCGGCGCGCCGATTCGGTCAGTTCGTCGGCAACCGTCAGCGCCGCCATCACCGTGAGCCGCTGGTCGCCGATCTCGCCATGAGCGCCCCGCAATTGTTCGATGCGGCTGTCGATGTCCTGGGCGAGTTGGATAACATGGTCTTCCTGCCCGTCCTCGCATCCCATCCGGTAATGACGGCCGTTGATCGTGACATTTACCTGAGCCATGGCGTCGTCTCCCACAGCGTCTTACCGGTCGTGTTCGTCGAGCAGCTTCTGGATCGTGCCCATCGCAACATCGATGCGGCGCGCCACCTCGCGATTAATCCCCTCCAGCCTGCGCACCTGGGCGGAGGTATTGTCGAGTTCGGATGCGAGCCTCGCCCGGTCGATGCCAAGCGCCTGGAGCTGCATGGCGACGCCGTCTCCACCGGTCTCGGCCTCGCGCTTGCGCGCCACCGCCGCCTGCAGCGCGTCCAGCGCCAGCGCCAGTCTGCGGGTGGCGGCATCGATCGCGCTTGGATCGCTCATGTCACGCAGCACTCATCGAAAACTGTTGCCACACAAGGCGTTAAGGCAGCGAGCCTAAATTGATGGTTCAACCGCGTCAACGCCGCTGCGCGGTCATCCCCATCATCCTTGGCAAAAAGCGCATTTCGCGCCGCCCGTGTGCCCCTGCGTGCTGCCCCGCTGGACTCCATCGGAAAGCGTGACTATGCCCCCCCGCAATACTGGACCGTCCCGGATTCTCCCCATGTCGCGCGCACAACATGACCGCATGGCCAACGCGATCCGCGCGCTGGCAATGGACGCCGTCGAACAGGCCAAGTCCGGCCATCCCGGCCTGCCGATGGGCGCGGCCGATATCGCGACGGTGCTGTTCTCGCAATTTCTGAAATTCGATCCGTCCGCTCCCAAATGGCCGGACCGCGACCGCTTCGTGCTGTCGGCCGGTCACGGCTCGATGCTGATCTACGCGCTTCTGTACCTCACCGGCTACGAGGCGATGACGATCGAAGAGTTAAAGAACTTCAGGAAGCTGCACTCCAAGACACCGGGCCATCCGGAGAACTTCGTCACGCCGGGCGTCGAGACCACGACAGGCCCGCTCGGTCAGGGCATCGCCAATGCGGTCGGGATGGCAATTGCGGAGCGCCACCTCAATGCGGAATTCGGCGACGTGGTCGATCACCGTACCTATGTGCTCGCTTCCGACGGCGATCTGATGGAGGGCGTCAGCCAGGAGGCGATTGCGCTGGCCGGCCACCTCAAGCTCAACCGGCTCATCGTTCTGTTCGACGACAACGGCATCACCATCGACGGCAAGCTGTCGCTGTCGGACTCCGTCGATCAGGTCAAGCGTTTCGAATCCGCGGGCTGGATTGCCGAACGCATCGACGGACACGACCCTGACGCGATTGCATCGGCAATCGCACAGGCACAAAAGGCCGATCGCCCGACCATGATCGCGTGCAGGACCACGATCGGCTTCGGCGCGCCGAACAAGGCTGGCAGCGAAAAGTCGCACGGCTCGCCGCTCGGCGCCGACGAGATCAAGGGCGCGCGCGAGACACTCGGCTGGCCGCACGCGCCGTTCGTCGTACCGGAGGACATTCTCGGCGACTGGCGCAAGGCCGGCCGGCGCTCGACGGATATGCGCAAGGCCTGGGAGACGAAGCTCGCCAGCCTCGCGCCGGAGGCGAAGGCTGAATTCGAACGCCGCATCAAGGGCGACTTGCCCAAAGCGCTTGCCGACGCTGTTCAGAAGGTGAAGCGGACACTTGCAGAGGCCCCCAAGGAGATCGCGACCCGCGCGTCGTCGGAATTCGCGCTGGAGAGCATCGTGCCCGCGGTGCCGGAAATGGTCGGCGGGTCCGCCGATCTGACCGGCTCCAACAATACCCGCACCAAGACGATGAAAGCGATGTCGGCCGCCGATTACGGCGGGCGCTTCATCCATTACGGCATCCGCGAGCATGGCATGGCCTCGGCCATGAACGGCATGGCGCTGCATGGCGGCATCATCCCCTATTCGGGCACGTTCCTTGTGTTCTCCGATTACTGCCGTCCTGCCATTCGCCTTGCCGCGCTGATGGGCGAACGGGTGATCCACGTCATGACCCACGATTCCATCGGGCTTGGCGAGGACGGGCCGACACACCAGCCGGTGGAGCATCTGGCGGCGTTGCGCGCCATCCCCAATCTCAACGTGTTCCGGCCCTGCGATGCCGTCGAGGCGGTGGAGTGCTGGGATCTGGCGTTGCGCGCGAAGGACACCCCGAGCGTGCTGGCGCTCACCCGCCAGAACCTGCCGCAGCTTCGCACCTCGTACACAACCGAGAATCTCTGCGCCGCCGGCGCCTACGAAATTCTCCCGGTCGAGGGCGACAACGTCGATGTCTCGATCTTCGCGTCCGGCTCGGAGGTCGCGATCGCGGTCGAGGCCGCGCAGTTGCTGAACCGCCAGGGCAAGCCCGCGCGCGTGGTCTCGGTGCCCTGTTTCGAACTGTTCCTGGCGCTCCCCCCGGAGAAGCGGCACGCCGTCATCGGCGGCGCCGAGGTCAATGTCGGCGTCGAGGCCGGCATCCGGCAGGGCTGGGACGCGATCATCGGTTCGGACGGCGTATTCGTGGGCATGTCCTCGTTCGGCGCCAGCGCCCCCTACAAGGAACTCTATGCCCATTTCGGCATCACCCCGCAGGCGGTGGCGGCCGCGGCGCTGGCGAAGTTCAGACCGCGGTAAACCCTCGCCGGCATGCGCACCGGCCGGCATTGCCGCAATGCGGCGCGGTGAGTTGAGTTGGCCGGAAATACCGCTATACGGGAGCGCAAAATCTCATCAGCCGGGAGTCTGGAAACCATGACGGTACGCGTCGCCATCAACGGATTTGGCCGCATCGGCCGCAATGTCCTGCGCGCGATCGCCGAGGCCGGCCGCAAGGACATCGAGGTGGTCGGCATCAACGATCTCGGGCCGGTCGAGACCAACGCGCACCTGCTTCGCTACGACTCGGTCCATGGCCGGTTTCCGGGCGAAGTCACCGTCAAGGGCGACACCATCTCGGTCGGCAACGGCGCGATCAAGGTGAGCGCCGAAAAGGATCCCTCCAAGCTGCCCTGGAAGGATATCGGCGTCGATATCGCTCTGGAATGCACCGGCATCTTCACCGCGAAGGACAAGGCTTCGGCCCATCTGACCGCCGGCGCCAAGCGCGTGCTGGTCTCGGCGCCCGCCGACGGCGCCGATCTCACGGTCGTCTATGGCGTCAACCACGACAAGCTGACCAAGGATCACATGGTGGTCTCGAACGCCTCCTGCACCACCAATTGCCTCGCGCCGGTCGCCAAGGTGCTCAACGATGCCATCGGCATCGAGAAGGGCTTCATGACCACGATCCACGCCTATACCGGCGATCAGCCGACCCTCGACACCATGCACAAGGATCTCTACCGCGCCCGTGCAGCGGCGCTGTCGATGATCCCGACCTCGACCGGCGCCGCCAAGGCCGTCGGCCTGGTGCTGCCGGAGTTGAACGGCAGGCTGGATGGCGTCGCCATCCGCGTGCCGACGCCGAACGTCTCCGTGGTCGACTTCAAGTTCGTCGCCAAGAAGCAGACATCAAAGGACGAGATCAACGCCGCGATCAAGCGCGCCGCCGAGCAGCAGCTCAAGGGTATTCTCGGCTATACCGATGCGCCCAATGTCTCGATCGATTTCAACCACGACCCGCATTCCTCGGTGTTCCACATGGACCAGACCAAGGTGATGGACGGCACGCTGGTTCGCGTGATGTCGTGGTACGACAACGAATGGGGCTTTTCCAACCGCATGGCCGATACCGCGGTTGCGATGGGGAAGCTGATCTGAATGAGCCGCGCAAAAGCATTGGGAAGCATTCTAATGCTCGTTGCATTGTCTCATTCCGCTTTCGCGCAAACCTATTACTGTGATCGGCCGCGGAAGCCTTACATTCCTTCGTATTCGACTGACCGGAGCGGGATGGAAAACGCGCGCGACGAAGTGGAGCGATACACTCGTCGCATGCGGGAATATGTCGATTGTCTAAACAATGAGAACAACGACGCAATCGACGAACATCGCCGCGTCATCCGCGACTGGAATCGTACAGTTTCCTCCTACAACAATCGTTAGCTGAATGTTCCGCACCCTCGACACCGCCGACCTTCGCGACAAGCGCGTGCTTCTCCGCGTCGATCTCAACGTGCCGATGGAGAACGGCAAGGTCACCGACGCCACCCGCATCGCGCGCGTCGCTCCGACCATTACCGAGATCGCGGACAAGGGCGGCAAGGTCATCATCCTTGCGCATTTCGGCCGGCCCAAGGGACGCGACGAAAAGGATTCGCTGCGCCCGGTCGCAAATGCGCTGTCGCATGTGTTGAAGCGTCACGTCGATTTCGCCGCCGACTGCATCGGACCGGAAGCCAAAACCGCGGTCGACGCCATGAAGCCCGGCGACATCCTGGTGCTGGAAAACACCCGCTTCCACAAGGAAGAGGAAAAGAACGACCCCGCTTTCGTGCAGGCACTGGCCGCGCTTGGCGACATCTTCGTCAACGACGCCTTCTCTGCGGCGCACCGCGCGCATGCCTCCACCGAAGGCCTCGCCCGCAAGCTCCCGGCTTATGCCGGCCGCACCATGCAGGCCGAACTCGACGCGCTGACCAGGGCGCTGGTGGCGCCGGCAAAGCCCGTGATCGCCATCGTCGGCGGCGCCAAGGTCTCGACCAAGATCGATCTTCTCGAAAACCTGGTCGGCCGTGTCGATGCACTGGTGATCGGCGGCGGCATGGCCAACACGTTCCTGCACGCGCAAGGCGTCAAGATCGGCAAGTCGCTCGCCGAACGCGACCTCGCCGATACCGCACGCCGGATCATGGATAAGGCCGAAGCGGCAAAATGTGCGATCATCCTGCCGGTCGATGCGATCGTGGCGTTCCATTTCGAGGCCAATGCGCCCTCGCAAGCCTATGGGCTCGATGCGATCCCGGCCGACGGCATGATCCTCGACCTCGGCCCGCTCTCGGTCGAGCGCGTCAATCACGCGATCGACGATGCGCGCACCCTTTTGTGGAACGGCCCGCTCGGCGCGTTCGAACTGCCGCCTTTCGACCGCGGCACGGTTGCGGCGGCGCGTCACGCTGCGGAACGAACCAAGGCGGGCAAGCTTGTCTCGATCGCCGGCGGCGGCGACACGGTCGCGGCGTTGAACCATGCGAAGGTCGCGGACGATTTCAGCTATATTTCCACCGCGGGCGGCGCATTCCTGGAATTTTGCGAGGGCAAGCCGCTGCCGGGGGTCGAGGTCTTGCGGGTAAAGTGACCTCCCTCTTTTCCGGCTACCCGCGGAGGATGTAAAAGGCGGGCGAATTCTGCCGGTTTGTCCGGCCTTGCGAACGGAGCAACCGATGAACCTCACAGAACTGAACAAGATCGCCGAAGCTATGGTGGCGCCCGGCAAGGGCATTCTCGCCGCCGACGAATCGTCCGGTACCATCAAGAAGCGCTTCGACGCCATCGGTGTAGAATCGACCGAAGACAATCGCCGCGACTATCGCGAACTGATGTTCCGCTCGGCCGAAGCCATGTCGAACTATATTTCCGGAGTCATCCTCTACGACGAGACGATCTGGCAGAAGGCCAAGGACGGCACGCCGCTGGTCGAGATCATCAGGAAATCCGGCGCCATTCCCGGCATCAAGGTCGACGAAGGCACCAAGCCGCTGCCGCAATGCCCGGGCGAAGTCGTCACCATCGGCCTCGACAGGCTCGCCGACCGGCTGGCCAAATATTACGAGCAGGGCGCGCGTTTTGCGAAATGGCGTGCGGTCATCGATATCGGCGAGCGCAAG
This sequence comes from Pseudorhodoplanes sp., assembly GCF_046289595.1. Classification (GTDB taxonomy): domain Bacteria; phylum Pseudomonadota; class Alphaproteobacteria; order Rhizobiales; family Xanthobacteraceae; genus Pseudorhodoplanes. The sequence goes on along the minus strand of NZ_JBKBVB010000024.1, from coordinate 28,844 downwards.
CCGAGCTATGCCTGCCTCTCGGCCAATGCGCATGCGCTCGCGCGCTATGCCGCGCTGTGCCAGGAGGCGCAGATCGTGCCGATCGTGGAGCCGGAAGTGCTGATGGATGGCGACCACGACGTCGACACCTGTTACGAGGTGACGGAATTCGTGCTGAAGGAGACCTTTCAGCAGCTCTATTACCAGAAGGTCGCGCTCGAAGGCATTGTGCTGAAGCCGAACATGGCGGTGCCGGGCAAGAAGAGCGCAAAGAAGGCAAGCGTCCAGGAAGTCGCGGAAAAGACCGTGAAGCTCCTGAAGAATTGCGTGCCGGGCGCGGTGCCGGGGATCGCCTTCCTGTCGGGCGGCCAGTCGGACGAAGAGGCGACCGCCCATCTCGACGCGATGAACAAGATCGGCAACCTGCCCTGGAAGCTGACCTTTTCCTATGGCCGCGCGCTGCAGGCTGCCCCGCAAAAAGCCTGGGGGGGCAGACCCGAAAATGTCGCGGCGGCGCAGCGCGCCTTCACCCATCGCGCGATGATGAACAGCCTCGCCTCGCTCGGCCAGTGGAAGCAGGATCTGGAAAAGAAGGCGGCCTGAGCATCCGTCGCCTTTGCCGAGAACGCAAACCCGGCCATGCTGACGGGCGCGCGGCCGGCAAAGGAACAGAACGATAGCGTCGCGCTCCGTCTCACTGCCGCCCGATTGCGGACACATCGGTAATCGGATGACACCGTCTCGACCCGTGGAGCACCGCCGCCCGACGCCGCGTCTCTATCTGGTGACGCCGGCGATGGTTGATATCCAGGCGCTCAAGTTCGATCTGCTGGCAGCGTTCGATTCCGCGGATATCGCAGCCGTGCTGATGCGCCTGCCTGACGGCGAGGACGAACGCGCGCTGATCAACTGCGCGAAGGCCGTCGCCCCGACGGTGCAGAAGGCGGGCGCAGCACTGATCCTCGACGGTCATGCGCGGATCGTCGCTCGCAGCGGTGCGGACGGGGCGCATCTGACCGGACTTGCCGCCTTCGAGGAGGCCGTGGACGCCCTGAAGCCCGACCGTATCGCCGGGATCGGCGGACTTGAGACGCGCCATGACGCCATGATCGCAGCCGAGGCCGGTGCAGACTATGTGATGTTCGGCGACAATGACCGGCCGTCTTTCGAAGCGCTCATCGAGCGCGTCTCCTGGTGGGCCGAAGTCTTCGAGACGCCCTGCGTCGCGTTCGCCACAGCACTCGACGAAATCGGCCCCCTGGTCGAAGCCGGCGCCGATTTCGTTGCGGTTTGCGATGCGGTCTTTTCCGATCCGCGGGGAATCGCGCAAGCGGCTGCGGACGCGGCGGGCCGGCTTTCGGTTGCGGAGACCGCCTGATGACGCGATGGCGCAGCCTGGCCGGCGTCTTGCTGCTGTCGCTCGTGGCGAGCGCAGCGCATGGCGCCCCGAAAAAGGCGACGCCATCGCCGCCCCTGCCGGAGCCGGCTCCGCATTCCGCGCCGAGCGATCCGGGAGACATCGCCTATGCCGCGTTCCAGCGCGGCTATTTCCTCACCGCGCTGGCCGAGGCAAAGAAGCGGGTCGACGCGACTGGCGACCCCAAGGCCATGACCCTGATCGGCGTGCTCTATGCCGGCGGATTGGGGATCGGGCAGGACGACGCCAAGGCGGTCGAGTGGTACGGCAAGGCGGCCGAGCGCGGCGATCGCGAGGCGATGTTCGCGCTGGCCATGATGCGCCTCACCGGACGCGGCGGGCCTCGCGACCCCGATGCGGCGGCAAAGCTTTTTGCCAGCGCGGCCAAACTCGGCCAGCCGGCCGCAGCCTATAATCTCGCCCTGTTCTATCTCGAGGGCATTCAGTTTCCGCGCGACTTCGGCCGCGCTGCGGAGCTGTTCCGTCAGGCCGCGCAGGCCGGCAATCGCGAGGCGCAATACGCGCTCGGCACGATGTACAAGGAGGGGCGTGGCGTTCAGAAGGACGACAAGGAAGCCACCCGCCTGCTCGGGCTTGCGGCGCTGGCCGATCACCTCGACGCCCAGGTCGAATATGCGATCGCGCTCTATAACGGCACCGGAATAGCGAAGGACGAAGCCGCAGCCGCCCAGTTGCTGCGCCGGGCGGCGCGGCGCGGGTCGCCGATCGCGCAAAACCGGCTGGCCCGTATTCTCGCCACCGGCCGCGGCCTGCCGGAGAGCCCGCAGGAGGCGGTCAAATGGCACATTGTGTCCAAGGCCGCCGGCGCCAGCGATCCCTGGCTCGACGACTATACGGGCCGGCAAAGCGAAGAGGTCCGCAAGGCGGCCCAGAAGGAAGCCGAACCGTGGCTGTTCGTCATCGCCAATTCGCGCTCTTGACGGCGGCGAAACCTGCGGGCACATGGCGCGTCAGATACTCCCGAAAAGCGCACGGAACGCCTTATGGCCAAGATCAATGGCAACGAAATCCGTCCTGGCTATGTGATCGAGTACCAGGACACGCTGTGGGTCGCGGTCAAGACCATGGCGGTGAAGCCCGGCAAGGGTCCGGCCTATAACCAGGTCGAACTGAAGAACCTGATCGACGGCCGCAAGCTCAACAACCGCTTCGGCTCCGACGAGCGGGTCGAGCGTGCCCGGCTCGAACAGAAGGACTTCCAGTTCCTCTACAAGCAGGGCGACAGCCTCGTGTTCATGGACACCGACAGCTACGAGCAGATCGAGCTGCCGGAGGATTTCGTCGGCGAGCGCGCCGCATTTCTGCAGGACGGCATGACCGTGACGCTGGAAATGCACGAGGAGCGCCCGATCGGCATCAAGCTGCCCGACCAGGTGACGCTCGAGATTGTCGAGGCGGATCCGGTGGTGAAGGGCCAGACGGCCGCCTCGTCCTACAAGCCGGCCAAGCTCGAAAACGGTCTGCGGGTGATGGTGCCGCCATTCATCACCACCGGCGAGAAGATCATCGTCGACACCAACGAAGTCACCTACGTCCGCCGGGCGGATTGATGTTCTTTCACCCCCGATCCGCGGGAGAGTGAAAGCCGGACACCATGCTCCATTCCGCCCTCCTCAACGTGATGATGAAAGCCGCGCGCAAGGCCGCGCGGCAGCTCAATCGCGATTTCGGCGAGGTCGAGAAGCTTCAGGTCTCGGTCAAGGGACCGGCGAATTTCGTCAGCGCCGCCGACCGAAAGGCGGAACAGACCCTGCGCGAAGAGCTGATGGCGGCGCGGCCGGGCTATTCCTTCGTCGGCGAGGAAGGCGGCCGCATCGAGGGACCGGACAAGACCCATACCTGGCATGTCGATCCGCTCGACGGCACCACGAATTTCCTGCACGGCATCCCGCATTTCGCGATCTCGATCGGGCTGGAGCGCGACGGCGCGATGGTTGCGGCGCTCGTCTACAATCCGATCTCCGACGAGATGTTCATTGCCGAAAAGGGCAAGGGCGCCTTCGTCAACGACCAGCGTCTGCGCGTCGCCGGCCGGCGTTCGCTGCAGGATGCCGTGGTTGCCTGCGGGCTGCCGCATCGCGGCCGCGGCGGCCTCGCCGAATTCCGCAGCGAGTTCGCCTTCGTCCAGGAGCAGGTCGCGGGTCTGCGCCGTTTCGGCTCGGCGGCGCTCGACCTTGCCTATGTCGCCGCCGGACGCTTCGACATCTACTGGGAACGCAACCTGCAATCCTGGGATATGGCGGCCGGCATTCTGCTGGTGCGCGAGGCCGGCGGCTATGTCACCGACTGCGACGGTACCGACGCGATGTTCGCCAAAGGCCATATCTGCGCCGGCAACGAGACGCTGCAGCGCGAGCTATTGACCATCCTGAAGAAAACCGGCGCAGCCGGCTGATCGCGCGAGGGTTACACCGCCCGCATCCGGTAATGGCTGACGCCCCATTCCTTGCCGCCGGCATGGCCGAACATGCCGGCCGTCGCCAGGAAGAAGATGCGCCAGCGCCTGAGCCAAATCGGCGTGTCGGCGCCGTAAATGCCGCGCAGCACCCTTTCGATCTCCTCGCGCCGGGCGTCGAAATTGGCGAGCCAGTCCAGCGCCGTGCGTTCGTAATGGGTGCCGTCCCAGAGCCAGTCCGCCTCCACGGCGAACAGATCGCCGAACTGCCGCGGCAGATTGTGGCTCGGCATGATGCCGCCGGTGAAGAAATAGTGCGCGATCCAGTCGTCGCGGTCCGCCGTTTCGTAGCGATACGGCATCCGGCGATGGCTGAACACATGCATGAAGAAGCGCCCGTCCGGCTTCATCCATGACCGCACCCGAGCAAACAACGCGCGCCAGTTCGACATATGCTCGAACATCTCGACCGAGACGATACGGTCGAAGCTCTGTTCGGCGGCAAATTCGTTCATGTCGCAGGTGACGACGCGCAGATTGCGGATCTGCCGCAATTGCGCTTCCTGCTCGATGAATTCGCGTTGCGAGCGCGAATTCGACACCGCAACGATGCGCGCCTTTGGGAAGGCCTGCGCCATGTAAAGGGACAGCGAGCCCCAGCCGCAGCCGAGCTCCAGGATCTCCTGCCCGTCCTTCAGGTCGGCATGTTCAACCGTCAGGGCGAGTGCGCGCTCCTCTGCATCGGCAAGCGATGCGGTCTTGCCGTCGTAATAGCAGCATGAATATTTGCGGTGCGGACCCAGCACGAGCCTGAAGAAATCCGAAGGAACCTCATAATGCTGGGCATTCGCCTCCGCCGTGGCGATCGCGATCGGACGCGCAGCCATCTCGCGTGCAAACAGCGCTTCTTCCCGCTCATCCATCCGGCGCAATGCGCGCGCGGTGCGCCCGCACAGCATATCGATCCCGGTGCGGGTCAGGGCGTCGGGAACCGGGACGCGCTCGATGATCTTCGATGCGACGGCGACAAGGCTCATGATGACGGCCTCATGAATTTCGGTGGTGCCGGAAAGAACAGGCTGGTGCGCCGCTGATACTCGGCAAAGGCCGCGCCGCGCGTACGCTCCATATGCGCTTCGAGATGCGGCACGCCGGTGGCGTAGCGCAGCACCCAATACATGACCGCAGGACCGATCAGGGCGAGCCAGCCATAGGGGTAGCCCCCGGACAGATCGATCGCGATCACCGGCCAGGCCAGCCATCCGAACCACTGGAAGAAGTAGTTGGGATGGCGCGACCAGGCCCAAAGGCCGGTATCGAGGATCTTGCCGCGGTTCGCCGGATAGCTCTGAAAGCGGCGCAACTGGCCGTCCGCGATCGCCTCCCCGACCACCGCAATCAGCACAATGGCGATGCCGAGATAATCCTGCAACCGCATCCCCGATGCCGGATTTTTCGCCGCGAGATAAATGGCAAGCACCAGCGGCAGGGAGCCGAAAGCCTGCTGCTGCAGGAACACGAACATGCGCCGGGACGCCTGCGCGCCCCAGTCAGCGGCGAGCTTGGCGTAACGCGGATCGTCGGAAATCTTGGCGCTGCGCGCGGCGATATGGATGCCGAGCCTGGCCGCCCATAGCGCGATCAGCACGGCGACAATCATCTCTCGCGGCGGAAAGTTGTGCGGCGGCAGGAGCAGCGCGGCGCCGATTCCCACAACACCGACACCGGCGGTCCAGGTGGTGTCGACCCAGCCGGAATTCCCGGTCCGCTCCCGAATCAGCCAAGCGCCGGACATGATGACGGACAACGCCACCGCCATGGCCGCGAGCGAAACAGCGAGAAATGCCAATGTCATAACGGAACCGTACACATTTGGGCGCGTTTTCGGCGCAATCTGCAAAAGATACGGGCCGGATTCCGATGCGTTTCAACAGCAGGGGCTCACGGCCAAGGCCCGGCGGGTTCAATTTCATCCCGCCTGTGCCATATTGAAGGCCGCTTTTTTGATTTGAAAGGCTGGCCAGTGATGGCTCGCAAACTGGATCCCCACAAGCTTTCCTCCCCGCGCATCTTTCTTGTGCGGATGCTGGTCTTTCTGGTGCTGTGCGGCCTCGTCATCGTCGTGCTGTACCGGCAGATTCTCGCAGCGTTCATGTCGAATCCGGGCCTGAACGGGCTCATCATCGGCGTCCTTCTGATCGGCATCCTGCTGTCATTCCGGCAGGTGTTGCGGCTGTTCCCGGAGGTCGCCTGGGTCAACGGCTTCCGGCTCGCCGATCCCGGCATCGCGGTCGAGCGCCCCCCGACCCTGCTTGCGCCGATGGCCACCATGCTGGGCGACCGGCTCGGCCGCATGGCGATCTCGACCCAGATGATGCGCGGCATCCTGGATTCCATCGCAACCCGGCTCGACGAGGCGCGCGACCTGTCGCGCTACATGACCGGCCTTCTGATCTTTCTCGGCCTGCTCGGCACCTTCTGGGGCCTGATCGAAACCGTGGGTTCGGTGGGAAGGGTTGTGGAAACGCTGAAGCCCGGCGGCGATTCCGGCTCGGTCTTCGAGACGCTGCGCGAGGGGCTTGCCGCGCCGCTCGGCGGCATGGGCATCGCCTTTTCGTCCTCGCTGTTCGGGCTCGCCGGTTCACTGATCCTCGGCTTCCTCGATCTGCAGACCAGCCAGGCGCAGAACCGCTTCTACACCGATCTGGAAGACTGGCTCTCGACCACGGTGCATGACATCAGCAGCCAGCCCTCGCCGGCTGCGTCCGCACCGCTCGCCCCCGACATGAAGGCTGCGATCGAGCGGCTGCGCGAGACCGTCGCCGAGACCGGCGGCAGCAAGGCCGCGACCGCCGCCATGGCCAATCTTGCCGAGGCGATCCAGGGCCTTGTGCATCACATGCGCGCCGAGCAGCAGATGATCCGCGACTGGGCGGATTCGCAGGCCGAGCAGAATCAGGAAATCCGCAAGGTGCTCGAGGCGCTGGCGCGGGAGAAGACGTAACACCCATGGCACTGGCGCGCACGCGCCGCGATCGCGGCGTCGATTACTGGCCAGGTTTCGTCGATGCGCTGTCGACGCTCCTGCTCGGCATCATCTTCCTGCTGTCGCTGTTCGCCGTGGTGCAATTCTATCTGTCGCAGGAAGTGACCGGGAAGGACACCGCCCTGCAGCGCCTGACCGCGCAGATCGCCCAGCTCACCGACCTCCTGGCGCTGGAGCGCACCAGCCGCGCCAACCTTGAGGAGTTGCTGGGCGGGGTGCGCGCCAACCTGTCCGCCACCGAAGCCGAGCGCGACCGCCTGCGCGGCCTTGCCGAGAGCGCCGGTGGCGCCGCCGCCGCCCAGGGCCGCGCCAACGAGCTGGCCGCGCAGCTCGACCTCGAAAAGCAGAGCGTGGCCCGTGCGCTGGCCCAGGTCGAAATCCTGAACCAGCAGATTGCGGCCTTGCGCCGGCAGCTCGGCGCGCTCGAAGCGGCACTCGAAGTCTCCGAGAAGCGCGAACGCGAATCCCAGACCAAGATCGCCGATCTTGGGCAGCGGCTGAATCTGGCGCTGGCGCAGCGGGTGCAGGAATTGCAGCGCTACCGCTCCGACTTTTTCGGGCGGCTGCGGCAGATCCTTGGCAGCCGTCCCGACGTGCGCATCGTCGGCGACCGTTTCGTGTTCCAGTCCGAAGTGTTCTTCGATCCCGGTCAGGCCGTGCTGAAGCCGGAAGGCCGCGCCGAGATCGACAAGATTGTCACCGCGCTCGTCGAACTGGAAAAGCAGATTCCGCCGGATATCCCCTGGGTGATGCGGGTGGACGGCCATACCGACATCCGCCCGATCGCCAATGTGCAATTCCCCTCGAACTGGGAATTGTCGTCGGCACGTGCGATCGCGGTCGTGCAATATATGATTTCGCGCGGCATCTCGCCGCAGCGCCTCGTCGCGGCCGGCTTCGGCGAGTTTCAGCCGCTGGACACCGACAAGACCGAGGAAGCCTTTCGCCGCAACCGCAGGATCGAGCTGAAGCTGACCGAACGCTAGCATTTGCAGTTGCGCGTTTTGTTGACGCGATCCGGTTCCCACCGCGCTTGAAAACGCGCTAACGTCCCGCCGCGGCAATATGCGGGGGGACATTGGCGAACCATGCCACAGACAGTGAAGCTCCGGCCGTACCGGCTGGCCGACGAGCCTGCAGCGGTCGGGCTTTGGCAGCGGTCCTGGCAGCTCGCCTATCCGCAGATCGATTTTTCGCAGCGGCTCGAGTGGTTTCGTGAACACTGGAGCGGGCTGCAGCTGGATTCACGCATTGTTGTCGCGGAATGCGAGACGGTGCCGGATCATCTGGCGGGCTTCGTCGCGGTATCGCCGCGTACCGGCTATCTCGACCAGATCGTTGTCGCGCCGGAAATGCAGCATCGCGGGATCGGCAAGGCGCTGATCGACGCCGCCAAGCACCTGGGACGTGAGGGCCTTTATCTTCATGTCAACAAGGACAACAGCCGCGCCATCGCGTTCTATCGCAAATCCGGCTTTACGATTGCAGGCGAGGACATCAACCGCAGGTCCGGCGCTCCGGTCTACATGATGACCTGGCGGCCAGCGGCCGACCTTCCGCCGGAGCCGTAACGGGCAACCGCACGTCAGGCCGCGCCGAACTGCAATCGCGCCAGCCGTGAATAAAGGCCGCCCGCTGCGGATAGCCGCTCGTGTGTCCCCTCCTCGACAATGCGGCCATGGTCGAGCACCAGAATGCGGTCGCACGACAATACGGTCGCCAGCCGGTGCGCGATCACGAGCGTCGTGCGCCCCTCCATCGAATGCGCCAGCGCCGCCTGCACCAGCGTTTCGCTCTCCGCGTCGAGCGAAGACGTCGCCTCGTCGAGCAGAAGGAGCGGCGCATCGCGCAGGATCGCGCGCGCGATCGCAATGCGCTGACGCTGCCCGCCTGACAGGGTGACGCCGCGCTCGCCGATCCGGGTGTCGAAGCCCTGCGGAAGACGGCGGATGAATTCGCTTGCCGCCGCCATGTCGGCGGCACGCGCGATCTCGGCATCCGTTGCATCCGGTTTGCCGAAGGCGATGTTGTCGCGCACCGAGGTGGCGAAGATCGCAGCCTCCTGCGGCACCAGCGCGATATGCCGGCGCAGATCGAGCGGGTCGGCCGAGGCGACATCGATACCGTCGAAGCTGACGCGCCCGGATACCGGATCGTAGAAACGCAGGATCAGATGGAAGACCGTGCTCTTGCCGGCGCCCGAAGGACCGACGATCGCGACCTTCTCGCCCGGAGCGACGCGGAACGAGACGCCATCGAGCGACGGCGCATCGGTCCTCGTCGGATAATGGAACGAGACCCTGTCGAAGGCGATTTCGGCACGCGGCTGGTCAGGCAGCCTCACGGGGTTGGCAGGCGCCTTCACATCCGGCTTGACGTGCATGATCTCGAACAGGCGTTCGGCCGCGCCTGCGGCCTGCTGCACTTCGCCCCAGGTTTCGCTGAGCTGGCCCAGACCGCCGGCGGCAAACACCGCATAGAGCACGAACTGGCCGAGCCGCCCCGGCGTCATCTCGCCCGCCAGCACGTCATTGGCGCCGACCCAGAGCACAAGAACCACACTGGCGAAAACGAGAAAAATCCCGATCCCGGTCAGCACCGCGCGCGACAATGTGGATTGCCGCGCCGACTCGAACGCCGCCTCCACTGCATCGCGGAAGCGCCGCGCGGCATAAGTTTCGCTCGTGAAGGCTTGCACGGTGCGCACCGCGCCGATGGTCTCCGCAGCATAGGCCGAGGCGTCCGCAAGCGAATCCTGCGCCTGGCGCGCGCGTTTGCGCACCGCGCGCCCGAAAGCCACAAGCGGCAGGACGATGACCGGGATCGCCGCCAGAACAAACAGCGACAGCTTCGGGCTCGTGATCACCATCATGGCGCCGGCGCCGACAAACAGTACGAAATTCCGCAATGCCACCGACACCGACGCGCCGACCGCGGCCTTGATCTGGGTGGTGTCGGCGGTGAGCCGCGACATCATCTCCCCGGTATGGGAGCGGTCGAAGAACGACGGCGACAGCCGCGTGAGGTGACTGAAAACCTCCTCGCGCAGATCCGAGACGATGCGCTCGCCGAGCGTGGTGACGAGGTAGTAGCGAAGCGCGCTCGCCGCGGCGAGGACGAAGACCACCCCGATCATGACTGCGAAATAGTCGTCGATCAGCGCCCGTTCGCCGGAAAAGCCGTGGTCGATCATCCGGCGGACCGCGACCGGCACCGCGAGGGTGGCCAGCGCCGCCACGATCAGCGCGGCGCAGGCAGACAGCGCACGGGTCCGGTAGCGCAGGAGATAGGGAACAAGGAGCCTCAGCGGCTTCAGGGACCGCCGCGCCGCCTTTGCCTGTGCGGGGCTGCCCGCCGCCGCATCTTTTCTGCTTTCCGCCACAAGGGCCATTCCGACCGCGCTCCGGCTCCGCTCGGCCCCCTGAATGCCGCGTGCCGGTGGGCCCCGCAAGGCGAAATCGCGCAACTTGTGCCGGCGCCGGGGTTGCGTTATAGACCCCCCGAATTTTCAACCAATCCGCTAGGTCCGACAGGCGCGGCGCAGAGCCCGCGGGAGCCCATCATGAAGTCCGGCATTCACCCCGATTACCACACCATCACCGTCAAGATGACCGACGGAACCGAATTCACCACCCGCACCACCTGGGGCAAGGCGGGCGACACCATGGCGCTCGACATCGATCCGAAGTCGCACCCGGCCTGGACCGGCGGCAGCCAGCAGCTGCTCGACCGCGGCGGACGCCTGTCGCGCTTCCAGAAAAAGTTCTCGGGCTTCATCAAGGAAGACGCCGGCAAGAAGTAGCCGGCCGAAGCAGCCGGTTTGGCCGGTGCGCCGCGCGGCGGCGCGATCCGGCCATCCTATCTGCGACGTCTGCCAACCGTCTCGCGAAGAATGATGGATCGCCGGGTCACGCCCGGCGATGATGTTTTGGGGCGACCGCTTTTGCTCAGCCTCTGCGCTCGAACGCAGCCTTGAGCATGTCGAGCTGGTGCTCGACCGGATTGTTGCCGTTATGCGGCGCGTCCGATGGCGCGTGGATCGTGGCGTCGAGCCGGCGCACCTGATCGGCGAGAACGATCGACCGGCGGATCAGCGACACCAGCGTGTCGGGCAAGAGCTCCAGGGTCTCCTCGTCGGCTGCAAAGGTCGGCGACAACTTTACCTTGGTCTTTTCCTGATTGACCTGGGAGAGCGACATCTCGCCTTCCTTCACCGCCCGATGCAGGAGCAGCCACGAAGCGAGCTGCATCAGCCGCGTCGTGAGGCGCATGCTTTCGGTGGCGTAGGTCAAGGCGCCCGCGCGCGACAGCGCCTTGGATTCCTTGCGGCCCGCGCCATCGAGATAGGCCGCGGTTTCCTCGACGAGCCCCATGCCGTCGCGAAACAATTGCGCGAAGGCCTGCGACCCTGCGAGCTTTTCCCGGAACAAGATCGGGCCGTTTGTCTCTGCGGACGTTTCCGACATTACGCTACGCCTCACCCCCACGCACCGGCAGGCCATGACGTCGCAGATAAGGACGTCAAAGAAGTCCAGGCCGGTGCAGCGCCACTTTCTGAATGCCGGAGCATAAAGGCAGGGCGCCAGCCGGGTAAAGCGCAGGCGGCAAGTTAATTTGCTGTCATAGTTGCCAAGCGGCGGCGGACGCATCCAGCTGTTCCGATTTGGCACAGAACAAAAAAGAGCCGCCGTTGCCGGCGGCTCAAGTGGATAACAGGGAGGCGTCAAACAGAGTGGACAGGAGCCACTCGATGTCCAGAAGATGGACGCCGACAGTAATAGCGGGGAAAGCTTAAAGACGGGTTAAATGCAAAACGATCGGTAAAGCCGAAGCTGAAAATATGGATGTATCGGGAACCGCATTCGCACGCGGTTAAGCTTGTTATTTCTTGAAGAACAGATCGGCAGCGCTGCGTGACGATTGCTTCTTCGCGATGTCCGCTTCGAGGCGCGCAATCTCGTCGCGCAACAGTGCGATGCGCTCGTTCAGTTCCGCGACCGAGAGCAGCATCAGATCCTGACCGATCTCGTGAACGATCTTCTTTTTCGGACGGTCGTCGTCGTCGAATGCGGGCATCGGTCCGGCCTCTCGTTGCGCCGCAAATTTAGCGGCAGCGGAGCGGGTTGTCACACCGGCGCGCGGCGATTATCAGAACCTCCGTTTCCCGCCGCGATCACCCACCGGATGTCAGGCAAAGCATCATGACCGATATTCCCGCCCGCATGACCGTCATCGGCATCAAGGAACCGGGAGGCCCCGAAATGCTGGTGCCCGAACAGCGCGAGGTGCCGAAGCCGGGCAAGGGCGAGATTCTGGTCAAGGTGGCCGCGGCCGGCGTCAACCGGCCGGACGTGCGCCAGCGCCAGGGCTCCTATCCGCCGCCGAAGGGGGCTGGCGACATTCCGGGGCTCGAAATCGCGGGCGACGTGGTCGCATGTGGCGATGGCGCGACCAAGTGGAGACCCGGCGACAAGGTCTGCGCGCTGGTCGTGGCCGGCGGCTATGCGGAGTATTGCATCGCGCATGAGAGCCACGCCCTTGCTGTACCGCCGTCGCTGACCATGGTCGAAGCTGCGGCGATGCCGGAGACCTTTTTCACCGTCTGGCAGCATCTCATGATGCGCTGTCACTTCAAGAGCGGCGAATGGGTGCTGGTGCATGGCGGCACGTCGGGCATCGGCACCACCGGCATCATGCTGGTCAAGAATTTCGGCGGCCATGTCGTCACCACCGCGGGCTCCGACGAAAAATGCGCCGCTGCAAAGACGCTCGGCGCCGATGTGGCGGTGAATTACAAGACGCAGGACTTCGTCGAGGAGACGAAAAAGGCGACCGGCGGCAAGGGCGCCGACGTCATCCTCGATATCGTCGGCGGCGACTATATCGACAAGAATTTCGACGCCGCCGCCGATCAGGGCCGGATCGCGCAAATCTCGTTCGCCGGGTCCGCGAAGGCGACCGCAAATTTCGCAAAACTGATGGCCAAGCGTCTGGTGCACGAAGGCTCGACCTTGCGGCCGCGCACGGTGGCCGAGAAGGCCGAGATCGCGAAGGGCATCGAGGAGAAAGTCTGGCCGCTGGTCGCCGCCGGCAAGATCAAGCCCGTCATCGATTCCACCTTCCCCCTGGCAAAGGCCGCCGACGCCCATGCCCGCATGGAATCGAGCCAGCATATCGGCAAGATCGTGCTGACGGTGGGCTGACGGACAATCGCCTGACGTGGGCACGCAATCGGCTGATGGCGCGCCCGATGGCCGCAATGCGCATCACATCGAAGGGGCAAGTCACGATCCCGGCCGACATTCGCGCCAAGGCGGGACTGCTGCCGCATACAGAGGTCGCCTTTGAGTTCGACGGCAAGTCCGTACGGATCGTCCGCGCACGGCCATCGAAAACGGATGGCCGGGGCGCGCGTCTCGTCGCCCATCTCCGCCGCCGCGGCGACGTCGCCATGACCACGGACCAGATCATGGCGCTGACACGGGGAGAGTGAATGGCCTCCGTCATGGTCGACAGCAATGTCCTGATCGACCTCTTGACGGAGGATGCCCGGTGGTTTGCATGGTCCTCGCAAGCCGTCGCGCTTGAGGCCGACCGTCAACGGCTCGTTATCAATGCAATCATCTATGCCGAAATCTCGGTCCGCTTCTCACGGATCGACGATCACGCGGGACGTGGCCCGATACCGGCGCTATTTTCGCAAGCTGTCCCTGATCGCGCCGGACTGAGTCGGGTGCGGCGGGGCTCGCCTGCTGCCCCTTCCCATTCGACGCGGGAACCCCCTATAACTGACGTCCTGCCGCACGGCTGCGCCCCGAAAACGGCGTAAATGTCGGACTTCTGTACCTCCACAGGACGGGGAACTTGCCGGAACGCCGCGACAGACACGCAACATCGCGACGCGGAGCAGGCCTGCGGCAAACCATGCCGCGGGCCGCCGCAGCGCTTGCATGCATCTGCGCAATGCTGTGGCTTGCGCTTGCTCCCGCCGCCGCGGTCGATGCCGTCAACGTCCGGACCGACGCCGCAGCCATCGATCTGACCGCGGTCGCGGAGCGGCCCAAGACCGACGGCGACCGCGTGCAGGTCTCCACCGCGCCCGGGCCCGACGGGATCGTGCGCCGCATCGAAGTGCGCGGCCGCGAGGCCGGCAACCATTGGGCGGTGTTCGCGCTCGCCAATACCGGCGACGAACAGCTCGACCGGCTGATCGTCGTTCCGCATTACCGCATGGTCGGATCGGGATTGTTCTGGCCCGATCTCGGGCTGTCGCGCGTCGTGACCGTCACGCCGAGCGCGGGCGAGCGGCCGGAGCGGCAGGACTCGGCCACCGCCGATGTCTATCGCATCACGCTCGATCCGGGCTCGGTCGTGACCTATGTGCTTGAGCTGCGATCCGAGAAGCTGCCCCAGCTCTATCTGTGGGAGCCCGATGCCTACAAAGACAAGGTCAATTCCTTCACGCTCTACTATGGCATCGTCATCGGCATTTCCGGGCTTCTCGCGCTGTTTCTGACCATCCTGTTCGTGGTCAAGGGATCGGTGATGTTCCCCGCGGCTGCGGCGCTCGGCTGGGCCGTCCTTGTCTATATCGGCATCGACTTCGGATTCTGGGGCAAGGTGTTCGACATGTCTGCGGGCGCCGAGCGCATCTGGCGCGCGATCGGCGAATGCGTGCTGGCGGCGACGCTCCTCGTCTTCCTGTTCGCCTATCTCAATCTCAGCCGCTGGCATGTCCGCTACGCGCATATCACCATCGCCTGGCTTGGCGGACTGGCGGCGCTGATCGCGGTCGCGCTCTACGATCCGGCGGTCGCCTCGGGCATTGCGCGCTTCTCGCTCGCCGGCGTCGCCTTCCTGGGCTTCGCGGTCGTGTTGCTCCTGTCGACCCAGGGCTTCGACCGCGCCGTCCTTCTCATCCCGACCTGGTTCCTGCTGTGCATCTGGACCGTCGCTGCGGGCCTCACGGTCGGCGGCCTCGTCACCAACGACATCGTCGGCCCCGCGCTGCTCGGCGGCCTGGTGCTGATCGTGATGCTGATCGGCTTCACCGTGATGCAGCACGCCTTTGCCGGCTCCATCGCCCACGGCATCGTGAGCGACGTCGAGCGCCGCGCGCTCGCCCTGACCGGCGCCGGCGACATGATCTGGGACTGGGACGTTTCCTCGGACAAGGTCTATACCAGCCCCGAAACCGAGGCGATGCTCGGCCTCAAGCGCGGCGCGCTGGAAGGTTCGGCAGCAAAGTGGCTCGACGTGCTGCATCCGCTCGACCGCGACCGTTTCCGCGCCACCCTCGACAGTGTAATCGAGCAGCGCCGCGGACGGCTGATGGAGGATTTCCGGCTGCGCACGCCGGACGGCCATTATCTGTGGTTCACGCTGAAGGCGCGTCCGGTGGTCGGCTCGGACGGCGAGGTGGTGCGCCTGGTCGGCACGCTGACCGACGTCACCGAATTCAAGACCGCGGAAGAGAGGCTCTTGCACGACGCCGTGCATGACAATCTCACCGGTCTGCCGAACCGGCAGCTGTTCCTCGACCGGTTCGAGGCGGTGCTGGCCTTCGCCAAGAACGATCCGGCGATGCGACCGACGGTGATCGTCATCGATCTCGACCGCTTCAAGCAGGTCAACGATTCCGTCGGCATGGCGGTCGGCGATTCGATCCTGCTGACGCTGGCGCGACGGCTGACCCGTCTGCTGAAGCCGCAGGATACCCTGGCGCGTTTGTCGGGCGACCAATTCGCGCTGATCCTGCTTTCCGAGCGCGATCCGGGCCGCATCATCGCCTTCGCGGAGAATGTGCGCCGCACCATCCGCGCACCGATCGCCTTCAACGACCGCGAAATCTTTCTCACCGCATCGATCGGGCTGTGCCTTGCCGATGCGCAGGCAAACCGCACCGAGGAAATCCTGAAAGACGCCGAGCTTGCGATGTATCACTCGAAGCGCATCGGCGGCGACCGCATCGAGGTGTTCAAGGCCGCCATGCGGGCGCGCAAGTCCGACCGGCTGACGCTCGAGTCCGAACTGCGCCGCGCCATCGAGCGCGAGGAGATCAAGCTTCATTACCAGCCGATCGTGCGGCTCGAAGACCGCACCATCGCCGGCTTCGAATCTTTGGCGCGCTGGGAGCATCCCAAGCTCGGCCGGATGTCGCCCGCCGAGTTCATCACCATCGCCGAGGAGATCGGACTGATCGTCGACCTCGGCATGTTCGTGCTGGAACGCACGGCGCGCCAGCTCAGCATCTGGCAGCGCACGATCCACGCCCAGGAAGCGCTGTTCGCCAGCGTCAATGTCTCATCGAAGCAATTGTTGCGACAGGATCTGATCGGGGATTTGCGCACCGTGCTCGCACGTTCGTCGCTGATGCGCGGCACCCTGAAACTGGAACTGACCGAATCCGTGGTGATGGAGAATCCGGAGCAGGCCGCGCAGATTCTGGCGCGCCTGCGCGAACTCGGCGCAGGTCTCGCCCTCGACGATTTCGGCACCGGGCATTCCTCGCTCGCCTATCTCCAGCGCTTCCCGTTCGACACCATCAAGATCGATCAGTCCTTCGTGCGCATGAGCGCCAAGGGCACCCGTCCGGTGATCCTGCGCTCGATCATCGCGCTGGCGCACGATCTCGGGATGGAGACGGTCGCGGAAGGCGCCGAGACGGACTCCGATGCGGTCGAGCTTTATCACATGGGCTGCGAATATGCGCAGGGCTTCGTGTTCGGGCAGCCGATGACCGCGGAGGCTGCAACCAAACTATTGTCCAGCGACCGGATGGAATTGGCGCGGTAGCACCACCGTCATTCCGGAGCATTCGCGAGGCCTGTGAACCCGGAATTCAGAAGGCATCGAATGCTCGTGATAGGTCCGCGCGTGGCGCTGGATTCCGGGCCGCCGCTGCGCGGCGTCGCGGAATGACAACGTTTCAAGCGTGCCCCGCCTCGCTCGACAGCATGCCCGGCGCGATGCCGAGCTTGCGCATGGCGCGCTCGTATTTGTATTGCGGATCGCCGAAGATCAGGTCGGAATCGGCGGAGCAATGCAGCCATCCGTTGTTCTGAATCTCGTTTTCGAGCTGGCCGGGCGCCCAGCCGGCATAGCCGAGTGCCAGGATCGCACTCGAGGGTCCGTCGCCACTGGCGATCGCCTTCAAAATGTCGATGGTCGCGGTGAGACAGATGCCGTCGTCGATCGGCAGCGTCGAGTTCTCGATAAAGAAATCGGCCGAATGCAGCACGAAACCGCGGCCGGTTTCGACCGGACCGCCCTTCAGAACCATGATGTCATCGTTGCGCGTCGCGACCTGGATGGCGTCGCGGTCGGGTACCACATTCAGCTGCACCAGAAGATCCGGGAACTTGATGTTGCTGGCCGGCTGATTGACGACGATCCCCATCGCGCCTTCCGACGAATGCGCGCAGATATAAACCAGCGTCCGGGCGAAACGGTCGTCGCTCATCGACGGGGAGGCGATCAGCATCTGCCCGTCGAGATAGCCGCGCGCCGACGTGCCGCCTGACGCCTTGAGGCCCAGTCCCGCTTTCGGAATCTTCATGCTCTGAAGGTTAGCCCCTTCACGCCGCCTTGTGAAAGGGAAGTTTGGCCACACCTCACGGCGAATTCAGTGGTCGCCGACGCCCAAATTGCCTAGATCACTGCCATGTTTCCGGCCCTCCCCCGCTTTGTCCTGATCGCTGCAATCGCCCTCTCCGGCGCGGTTCCGGCTGCGATATCCGCCCAAGCCGCGGAATCGGGGTGGGATGGAGACCCGCGCGCCGCCGTGCGGCTGATCTCGGGGGGTACCAAAGTCGACGATGGCGGTCCGACCCTGCGCGCGGGAGTTGAAATTCGCCTGGCACGCGGCTGGAAGACCTATTGGCGGTATCCCGGTGATTCCGGCGTTCCGCCCCATTTCGACTTCTCCAAATCCGAAAATGTGAAATCGGCCGACGTCTTGTGGCCTGCACCCGAGCGCTTCGTCGAGGCCGACGGCGTCATCATCGGCTATCGGGACAACGTGATTTTCCCGGTCCGCATCGAACCGAAGGATCCGGGCAGGCCGGTCACGCTGAGGCTCGCGCTCGATTATGCGATCTGCGAGAAGGTCTGCATTCCGGTTCAGGCCAAGGCCGTCCTGGCTCTGAAGGCGGGCGGCACCCCTGCACCCGCGGTCGCCGCAGCGGAAAAATCGGTGCCACGTCCGATGCCGCTCGGCGCCAACGCGCCGTTGTCGGTCAAGGCGGTGCATCGCGACAACGGGACGAGACCCGAACGCATTCTGGTGGATATTGCCGCCCCCGATGCGCCCGCCGTGACCGCTTTTGCGGAAGGCCCCTCCGCCGATTGGGCGCTGCCGGTGCCCGACAAGATCGAGGGCGCGCCGGCCGGACAGCAGCGCTTTTCCTTCGCACTCGATGGCCTGCCGCCCGGCGCAAGCGGCAAAGGCGCGGAGCTGAAAGTCACTGCAGTCGCCGGCACCGAAGCCATCGAGACCACCTTCCGGCTCGACTAACGCGCCGCCCCCGCCTATTTTGCCCCGCCTTTCCGTGCGGCCCGTCGGACCGCGCGACAACAACGTGACACGCAGAGAGGATTCCATGGCCATCAAGGTCGGCGATAGATTGCCCAACGCCACGTTCCGCGTCATGACCGCGGACGGCCCGAAGCCGAAAACCACGGACGAGGTCTTCAAGGGCAAGAAGGTCGTTCTGTTCGCGGTGCCGGGCGCCTTCACGCCGACCTGCACCAAGAACCACCTCCCCGGTTTCGTCGCCAATGCCGCTGCGATCAAGGCCAAGGGCATCGACGCCATCGCCGTCACCGCGGTCAACGATCCGTTCGTCATGGCCGCCTGGAAGAGCGCGGCCGGCTCCGACGATATCGAATTCCTCGCCGACGGCAGCGCGGACTTTGCCAAGGCGATCGGGCTTGAACTCGACGCCTCGGCCGGCGGGCTCGGCATCCGCTCCAAGCGCTATTGCATGGTGGTCGATGACGGCGTGGTAAAGTCGCTTGCGGTCGAAGACGCACCCGGCAAGGCCGACGTGTCAAGCGCCGAGGCGCTGCTGAAATCGCTTTAAGACGAGTAGCGAGTAGCGAGTAGCGAATGGCTTCTTCCTATTCGCTATTCGCCACGCACTACTCGCTAATTCCCTTCAACCGCAGTTCCGCGATGCCGGCACGCGCCAGTTCGTCGGCGCGCTCATTGAGGTCATGCCCGGCATGGCCCTTGACCCAGTGCCATTTGACCTCGTGGCGCGCCAGCGCCGCATCGAGCCGCTGCCACAGATCGACATTCTTCACCGGCTTCTTGTCGGCAGTGCGCCAGCCATTTCTCTTCCAGCCATGGATCCAGCCGGAAATGCCGTTCCGGAGATATTGACTGTCGGTGTAGAGATCGACGCGGCACGGCTTGTTCAACGCTTCCAGCGCCGAAATCGCCGCCATCAATTCCATGCGGTTGTTGGTGGTATGCGCCTCGCCGCCCTTCAATTCCTTGGTGTGCGCGCCCGATTGCAGAATGGCACCCCAGCCGCCCGGCCCGGGATTGCCCGAACAGGCGCCGTCAGTATGGACGATGACGTGCGGCAGGCTCATTGCGAGGGGTTCGTTTCCGGCAGACTCACGCGAGCTCCCGCGCCTCGATGCCGTAATCGTGCACGGACCTGGCGTGCTGATGGAAGCGCAGCTTGCGGAAATATTCCTGCGGCGCCTTCGGCCGCACCAGGGCGCCCGGCGGCACGTTCAGCCAGTCGACCACGCGCGTGGCGAGAAAGCGAAGCGCCGCGCCCCGGGCCAGCATCGGCAACGCCGAAAGTTCGCCGTCGGTCAGCGGGCGCACCCTGGCATAGCCCTGCAACAGGGCCCGCCCCTTGGTGACGTTGTAGGAATGATCGTTCTCGAAACACCAGGCGTTGAGACAGATCGCCACGTCATAGGCCAGCATGTCGTTGCAGGCGAAATAGAAATCGATCAGGCCGGTCAGCTCCTCGCCGAGAAAGAACACATTGTCCGGAAACAGGTCGGCATGGATCACGCCCTGCGGCAGGTCGCGCGGCCACACCCCTTCCAGAAAATCGAGTTCGGCGCCGATCGCGTCCAGCATGCCATGCTGGATGGTGTCGATGCGGTCGGCGCAGGATTCGAACAGCGGCCGCAGCTTCGGCACCGCCAGCGCATTGGCGCGATGACCGGAAAAATCGGCCGCAGCGAGATGCAGCTTCGCCAGAGCCTCTCCCACGGCGGCGCAATGGCGTGCCTCGACCCGTCGCATCCACACGCCATCGAGAAAGGTGACGATCGCCGCCGCGCGGCCGCAGAGTTCGCCGAGCGTCTTGCCATCGCGCATGCGCACGGGCTGCGGGCAATTGATGCCGCGGACCGCCAGATGCTCCATCAAGGCGACGAAGAACGGCAGATCCTCGACCGCGACCAGCCGCTCGTACAGCGTCAGAATGAAATAGCCGGCCTCGGTATGCAGCAGAAAGTTGGAATTCTGCACGCCCTCGGCGATACCCTTGTAGGACAACAGCTTGCCGAGATCGTAATCGGCAAGAAAGGCGTCGAGGTCGTCGGCCGAAACATCGGTATAGACTGCCACCCGCTTACTCCGCGGCTTCGGGGCGCAGCGGACGCGGCAGCGGAAAGAACATGTTTTCCTCGGTGGCCGACATGGTCTCCACATTCAGGGTGTAACGGGTGGCGAAGGCGTCGAGCACTTCCTCGACCAGCACTTCGGGCGCGGAGGCGCCGGCGGTAACACCGAGCGAGGTTAAGCCGCAAAACCGGTCCCAGTCGATATCGGCGGCGCGCTGGACAAGGACCGCATAGGCGCAACCGGCGCGCTCGGCCACTTCCTTGAGCCGCTGCGAATTGGAGGAATTCGGCGCCCCCACCACGACCATCGCCTCGACCAGCGGCGCGACAAGCTTCACCGCCTCCTGGCGATTGGTGGTGGCGTAGCAGATGTCCTCGCGGTGCGGGCCGACGATGGACGGGAACCGCGCCCGCAGCACCTCCACGATTCCCGCCGTATCGTCGACCGAAAGCGTGGTCTGCGTGACGAAAGCAAGATTTTGCGGATCTTTGGGGACGATGCTCAGCGCCTCCTCGCGCGTCTGCACCAGAGTCACGGCGCCTGCCGGCAATTGACCCATGGTGCCGACCACCTCCGGGTGCCCGGCATGACCGATCAGCAGGATCTCCCGGCCGCGGCGGAAATGGATATCGGCCTCCCGATGCACCTTGGTGACCAGGGGACAGGTGGCATCGAGAGTGATGAAGTTGCGCTGCCTGGCGGTCTCTGGCACGGATTTCGGCACACCATGTGCCGAAAATACCACGGGCGCGCTGGTCTGCGGGATTTCGTCCAGTTCCTCGACGAAAATCGCGCCCTTGGCTTTCAGGCTGTCCACCACATACCGGTTGTGGACAATCTCGTGCCGGACGTAAACCGGCGGACCATAGAGCGCCAGCGCCCGCTCGACCGAGTCGATGGCGCGCACGACCCCGGCGCAGAAACCGCGCGGAGAACAAAGAATCACCCGGAGCGGCGGCTTTTCGCCGCCGGGCATGCCCGCCAGGCCGGTCATGGACTCAGGTTTCATCGGAACGCTCTCTGCGAGATGGGGTCGGGAGCCCTCCGAAGTCAAGCCATGGCATTCGACTTAACGCCTCGGAAAAGCTATAGTGATAATGGTCCGGGACAGGGGCTGCTGGGGCACACACCGATGTCAATCCAGATGAAATTGTTGACGGCAGGGCTTGCCGTCTCGCTTGGCGGCTGTATCAGCACCGGCGGCGGCTACCACGTCGAAAACGCCACCGGCCAGCCGATCCCGCAGCACGCGCTGGCCGACGAGGTCTATCTCGACGGGACCGGCCCGAGCGCCCGCCGTATCGCGCACACCCGGTCTGCCGGGATGGCTGAACGGCGTTATGTCGCGCCCTCCGCGCAAGATGCTCCGGCCCGTGCGGTGGTCCGCACCCGCCCGACCGCGATCGAGCGCGCCGATCAGATGTCAAGCACCACCGGTTCCCGGCATTCGGTCCAGGCCGAAGCGAGTGCGGCAGACGCCAACAAGCCGTTCTCGGATCAATGGTGGGAAAAGGAACGGCGTGAGGACGCCCGCCTGAAACGGGTCATGGATATCTGCAGCGGCTGCTGAGCCCCTTAACGCCAGACCCCCGCAGAGACGTCCGAAGGCTCGGCGCAATCGCGGGAGCCGCCGAACCGGCCAGGAAGGCTTTCGGCGGCGGTTGCCCCGCAACGGCGCAAGGCCTATATTCCCGCCATCCCTGTCATCCCCGATGACGACTGTTTCGCCTTCAAATACGCCCTGACGGGCGGGCGGAGCGCGAAGGAGATTTTTGCCATGCAGGAAGCGCCGCTGATGCCGAAAGCCACCGCCGTGTGGCTGGTCGAGAACACCGCGCTGTCGTTCGATCAGATCGCCGAGTTCTGCAAGCTGCATCCGCTCGAGGTGAAGGCGATCGCCGACGGCGATTCCGCGCAGGGCATCAAGGGGCTCGATCCGATCCAGACCGGCCAGTTGACCCGCGAGGAAATCGAGCGCGCCGAGGCTGACAAGAACCGCCGGCTGCATCTGGCCGATCGCAAGGTCCGCGTCCCCGAGCAGAAGACCAAACGCGGCCCGCGCTACACCCCGGTGTCGCGGCGCCAGGACCGTCCGAACGCGATCCTCTGGCTGATCCGCAACCATCCCGAATTGAAGGACAGCCAGATCATGCGGCTGGTCGGCACCACCAAGTCGACGATCCAGAGCATCCGCGAACGCAGCCACTGGAACGCGCCCAATCTGAGCCCGCTCGATCCGGTGACGCTCGGCCTGTGCTCGCAGATCGACCTCGACATGCAGGTCGCCAAGGCGGCGAAGGAAAAGCCCGCGCCGTCCGATCACGAGCGCGTCACCCTGCTGCCGGCCGCGGTCACGACCGCGCCCGAGCAGGAGCCGGAGCAGGAGCAGGCGGATCGCCGCGCCGCGGCCGCCGCGGCAAAATCGCAGGAAGACGCCGATGTCGCCTCGGTGTTCGCCAAGCTCAAGAAGATCGGCGGCACCCGGCCGGACGAGGATTGAGGTTCTTCTCAACGGGTCGTCCGGCTTTTCATGGACGCGCGCAAAGACCTCTCCAGCGTCTTGCCTTGACGCGCTTTCATCACGCGAGCCCGGTCCCTGCGTCGCCCCAAAGCGCTTGAATGAATTGCTGCGTGCGCGGTGCGCGGCGGCAATACGCATCCGTTCGAGGGTGTGGCCTGTCTGCACTGGTGCTGTGCCGGTACGCCGCTATTCTCCGCGCGCTCATCGGCGGGGGGCGTCGAAGGGAATTTGGATGAAATTGCAGGTTATTCTGGCCTTGTCGGCGGCCGCGGCAGTGACTGCGCAGGCCGCCGCCGAACCGGCCCCGCTGCGGTATGCTGCCGCATCCGTATCTGTCTCAGCCGAAGCGGCTCCTGCGCCGCCGCAGCCGGTCGCAGCCTCGGCGCTTCCCGCGGCCTCTGCTGCCGTCAACCCCTCCGCTGTCGATGAAACAAGGGCGCGGTCGCGACCGGTGCGGCGCGCGGCTCCGCAGCGACAGCAGCGACAGCAGCAACCGCAGCGGCCTGCGACCTGGCAGGAGCGCATGCGCGCCATGTGGGGCCTCGACAATCCGCCCGCCGGACCGGGCGCAGCGCAGCCCAATCCGCGCAATCCGGGCTATACGTCGCGGCCGAACAACCGGCTGCTGTTCGGGCGGTTCTATATGCGCATCCCGCGCCAGACCGTGGCCTTTCCCGGCAACCATGCGCCGGGCACCATCATCGTGCGCCACAGCGAGCGGCGGCTCTATTACGTGCTCGGCAACGGCCAGGCGATCCGTTACGCGGTCGCGGTCGGCCGCGAGGGCGCGGCCTGGTCGGGCACGTCGACGGTCTCCAACAAGCGCGAATGGCCAAGCTGGACGCCGACGCCTGCGATCCTGCGGCGCCAGCCCGACCTGCCGCGTTTCATGGAGGGCGGACCGCAGAACCCGATGGGCGCGCGCGCGCTTTATCTTGGCGACACGCTGTACCGCATCCACGGCACCAACGAGCCCTGGACCATCGGCGAGGACGTCTCGTCCGGCTGCATCCGCATGACCAACGAGGATGTCATCGACCTTTACAACCGCACGCGCCTCGGCGCGCGGGTGATCGTGCAGCGCTGACCAAGGCGCCGGTCGAGGCCGCCAATCGAGGCGGAGCAAGAGAGATACAGGGGGCGTTCGCAACGGAATGTTGCGGGGGCCAGACGGCCGGGTGACAAGCCCGGCCGTTTTGTTTTGGACTACGTCAATGACTGGCAGGCAAAGCAATCCCGTGTTCGGTCAGTCGGCTCTTTGCAAGCGAGACGACGTCTTGCGGAAACCTGTGCGCATACAGCACGACAAGAAATTCACCGGTATATTCGGGCAAGCCTTTTTCAACCAATAGCTTGAAACCATTCGTCTCGGTCTTGCCGCGCGTCCATTCGATCAAGCTTTGATGAACGCCCTTGTTTGTAATTTTCTGCCGCGTGCGCGACGCGATGGTATTGCGCTCGTTCTTTTCGGAAAGCAGTTGCTCGTACGCGGCCAGGGTCTTGTAGAAATCAGCGATGAGCGGGTCGGATGGGTCGTCGTTTGCCGCCCCTGTCAGTTCACAAAGCCTCTTGAACGCGGTGTTGTAGACGTCGGGGAGCTCTCGCTCTTGTGCGCGCCGCATTACGATACGGCATTCATTCGGCGTCTTTAGTTTGCTTGCGTCGTAGCCCATCGCGTCGAACCCTAAGCCCCCCTGCCCTTCACCGCCGCGCCGATCTCCTCCAGCACCTTCGGGTCCTCGATCGTCGCCGGCATGGTCCAGCTTTCGCCGTCGGCGATCTTCTTCATGGTGCCGCGCAGGATCTTTCCCGAGCGCGTCTTCGGCAGCCGCGGCACCGTGATCGCAAGCTTGAACGCAGCGACCGGGCCGATCTTCTCGCGCACCAGCGCCACGATCTCCTGCTCGATCGCGGCGTGATCGCGCGTCACACCGGCCTTCAGCACGACGAAGCCGCAGGGCACCTCGCCCTTTAGCGTATCGGCCATGCCGATCACCGCGCATTCGGCGACGTCGGGATGCGACGCCAGCACCTCCTCCATGCCGCCGGTGGACAAGCGATGCCCCGCGACATTGATGATGTCGTCGGTGCGGCCCATCACATGAATGTAGCCGTCCGCGTCCTTGAATCCGGCATCGGCGGTTTTGTAATAGCCCGGAAACTCCGCGAGATAGGCTTCCCTGAAGCGTTCGTCCTGCTGCCACAGCGTCGGAAATGCGCCGGGCGGCATCGGCAGCTTGGCCACGATCGAACCGATCGTGCCGGTCGGCACCTCCTTGCAGCTCTCGTCAACGACGCGGATGTCCCAGCCCGGCATCGGCACCGTCGCCGAGCCGTGTTTCACCGGCAGCATGCCGAGCCCCACCGGATTGCCGGCGATGCACCAGCCGGTCTCGGTCTGCCACCAATGGTCGATCACGGGCTTGCGCAATTTCTCCTCAGCCCATTCCACGGTCGGCGGATCGGCGCGCTCGCCCGCCAGAAACAGCGTGCGGAATTTCGACAGATCGTATTGCGGCAACAGCTTCGCGTCCGGGTCTTCCTTCTTGATGGCGCGAAACGCGGTCGGCGCGGTGAAGAAGGCGACCGCCTTGTGCTGCGCGATGACGCGCCAGTACGCGCCGGCATCGGGCGTGCCGACCGGCTTGCCCTCATACATGATCGAAGTCGCGCCATGAATGAGCGGTCCGTAGACGATATAGGAATGCCCGACCACCCAGCCGATATCGGAGCCGCACCACCAGACTTCGCCCGGATCGACGCCGTAGAGATTCTTCATCGACCATTTCAGCGCGACCGCGTGTCCGCCATTGTCGCGCACCACGCCTTTCGGAATGCCGGTCGTGCCGGAGGTGTAGAGAATGTAGAGCGGATCGGTCGCCAGCACCGGCACGCAATCGGCGCTCTTTTTCGCCGCGATCGCAGCATCGCGCAGCGTCGCCCAGTCGTGATCGCGGCCGTCGACGAGGCTCGCCTGTTCCTGCGGACGTTGCAGCACGATACAGGCCGACGGTTTTGTCTCCGCCATCGCGATCGCTTCGTCGAGCAGCGGCTTGTATTTGACGATGCGGCCCGGCTCGATGCCGCAGCTGGCCGAGAGCACGAGCTTCGGCTTGGCATCGTCGATGCGTTTTGCGAGTTCCTTCGCAGCAAAGCCGCCGAACACCACCGAATGCACGGCGCCGATGCGCGCGCAGGCCAGCATGGCGAACACCGCCTCCGGCACCAGCGGCATGTAGATGATGACACGGTCGCCCTTGCCGACGCCGAAATCCTTTAAGGTAGCGGCGAGCGTCGCCACCTCGAACAGCATCTGTTCGTAGGAGTAGGACACGACCGTCGCGGTGACCGGCGAGTCGTAGATCAGTGCAGCCTGCCGCGCGCGGCCACCCAGCACGTGCCGGTCGAGCGCATTATAGCAGGTGTTGAGCACCCCGCCCGCGAACCAGCGGCCATAGACGCCCATCGACGGATCGAACACCTTTTTCGCCGGCTCGAACCAGTCGATGTCTCTGGCCGCTTCGGCCCAGAAGCCTTCGGGCTCGCGCTGCCATCGCGCATAGACCTCGTGATAGCGGCTCGCGGTTTTGGCATCCATGGGTTCTTTCCTCCCTCTCCGCGTCACCCTGAGGCGCTTGGCAAAGCCAAGCCTCCAAGGGTGCGGCCCGGCATCCCTCGGGGTCCGCTCGCGTCCGCCCGCTCGCATCTCAGGATGACGGGTATTATCGCTTTGCCCGCATTGTGGGCGAGCGCCGCCCCTTTGCAAGCACGACTGAGGTCGAAAGCACCACGCAGGCGCGCCATTCGCAAAAAGCATTAGCCGCAGCGCGGCGGCTCGTATTTGATCCGCCGCAAAACGAGACCCCTCCTTGACCCTCCCCACCGACCCCGTTTTCTGGACCGTCGCCATCGTCGCCGTGACGCTCCTTGGCCTCGCCAAGGGCGGCTTCACCGGCGTCGGCATGGTCGCGACCCCGCTCTTCGCACTGATCGTTCCGCCGCTGCAGGCGGTCGCGATCATGCTGCCGATCCTGCTGGTGCAGGACGTGGTGTCGGTCTGGGCCTACCGGCGGCACTGGGACGCCTGGAATTTGAAGGTGCTGATCCCGGGCGCGCTGATCGGGATCGCCGCTGCGGGCTTTCTTGCGGCCTATGTGCCGGACGCCGCGGTGCGGCTCGCAGTCGGCATCATCGGCGTGTCGTTCGTGCTGTGGCAATGGTTCGGACCGAAAAGCGGCGATATCGGCATCCGGCCGAGCGCTGCGAGCGGGGTGTTCTGGGGCGCGATCTCCGGCTTCACATCGACGCTCGCCAATGCCGGCGCGCCGCCCTGGCAGGTGCACATGATGCCGCAGCAACTGCCCAAGCTGATCTTCGCCGGCACCGCGACCATGTATTTCGCAGCCACCAATCTGGCGAAAGTGATCCCGTATTTCGCGCTCGGCCAGTTCACCACCGACAATCTGCTCACCTCGGCAGTGCTGTTTCCCTTGGCGATCGCCACCAATTTCCTCGGCATCTGGCTGGTGCGCGTCACGCCGCAGGATTTGTTCTACAAGATCGTGTACGTGATCACCTTCGTGATCTCGCTCGAACTCATCCGCAACGGCGTGATGGGATTTGCGGGCTGACGCGCCACTGGACCGATCATGTCCATCATCACCGATCCTCTTTTTTACGCGGTGGCGATCCCGGCGATCGTTGCGCTCGGCCTGTCGAAGGGCGGCTTCGCCGGCATCGGCGTGCTGGCGACGCCGCTCACCGCGCTCTATCTGCCGCCGCTGGAGGCCGCGGCGCTGATCCTGCCGGTGCTGATCGTTCAGGATGCGATCTCGGTCTGGTGGTACCGCAAGGATTACGATGCCTGGAACCTCAAGGTGCTGCTGCCCGGCGCGCTCGCCGGGATGGGGCTTGCCTGGATTTTCGCCGCCTATGTGAGCGACGCGGCGTTGCGGATTTCAGTCGGCGTGATCGGCATTTCCTTTGTGATCTATTCGATGTTCGCCCATATCCCCGCGGAGGGGCGCAGGGCGTCGGCGGCGAGCGGTGTGTTCTGGGGCGGCGTTTCCGGCTTCACCTCGTTCCTGTCGCAGGCCGGCGGACCGCCCTTTCAGGTTCATACGCTGCCGCAACGGCTGCCGAAGCTGACGCTGGTCGGCACCACCACGATCTTCTTCGCCATCGTCAATGCCCTGAAGATCGGCCCCTATTTCGCGCTCGGCCAGTTCTCGGCGGTCAATTTCGCGACCTCGCTGCTGCTGTTGCCGCTCGCAGTTGCGGCCAATGCGCTCGGCATCTGGCTGGTGCGCGTGACGCCGATGGAACTGTTCTACCGCATTGCCTACACGCTGGTTTTCTGCGTCTCGGCGATGCTGCTGTGGCAGGGCGTCACAGGCCTGATGAATGGATGAGGCTGCGTCACTGTGCCGACACAGGCTGTTTCTAGCGTTGCGCCTCCATCATCGGTCATGCCCGGCCTTGCGCCGGGCATCCACGTCTTCTGGAGCGCGTGGGACTCAAGACGTGGATGGCGGGGACACGCCCGGCCATGACGAGGAGAATCGTCGATGCGTTATCTCTCACTTGCTCTATTGTGCGCCCTCATGACCCTTCCCGCATCCGCCTTCGACCTGCAGGGCCATCGCGGCGCCCGCGGGCTTGCGCCGGAAAACACCATCGTCGGTTTCGAGACCGCGCTGCGCATCGGCGTCACCACGCTGGAACTCGACCTCGCCATGACGAAAGACGGCGTCCTTGTCGTCAGCCACGACTCGCATCTCAATCCTGACCATACCCGCGGTCCCGACGGCGAATTCCTCACAGCAACCGGTCCGGCCATCCGTTCCCTCACTTTCGACGACTTGC
>NZ_JBKBVB010000171.1:0-6738 GCF_046289595.1 Pseudorhodoplanes sp. | reverse complement strand
GTCATGGGTTACCATGAAAACGGTAAGCCCCAAAGTGCGCTGCAAGGTTCTGATCAGATTGTCGAATTCGCCTGCGCTGATGGGGTCGAGGCCGGAGGTCGGCTCGTCGAGGAACACGATTGCCGGATCGAGCGCGAGTGCGCGCGCAAGCGCGACGCGCTTGATCATGCCGCCCGACAATTCCGAGGGCATCTTGTTCAGTGCTTCCGGCGGCAGCCCCACCATCTTCAGTTTGGCCGCCGCGACCTCATCAAGCAGGCGCGGCGACAGATTGAGATATTCGCGCATCGGGAATTGCACATTCTGGCGCACCGTCAGCGCCGAGAATAACGCGCCATGCTGAAACAGGATGCCCCAATGGCGCTCGATCAATTGCTCGCGCAATTCCTTGGCCTTTGAAAATTCCTGGCCGAACACCTCGATGGTTCCCGAGGTCGGCTGGATGAGCCCGATCATGGTGCGCAGCAGGACCGATTTGCCGGCGCCGGACGCGCCGACAAAACCCAGCACCTCGCCGCGCTTGACGTCGAAATTGACGCCCTTCAGCACATGCTGGCGCTTGAACTTGACCTGCAGGTTGCGCACCCGCAGCGCGATATCCTGCGAAATGTCGAGCTGCGGCTCCGGGCCGTCGTCGAACAGCGAAAGAATATCGAAGCCAATATCCGTGTTGGACATGAAGGGCCGCCTATTTGTCGATCGCCGCGAAGAATACGGCGAAAATTCCGTCCAGCACGATCACAAGAAAGATAGATTGCACCACCGCAGCGGTGGTCTGCGCGCCGAGCGATTCCGCCGAGCCCTTGGTTTCGAGCCCGCGCACGCAGGCGACGATGCCGATCACCAGCGCCATAAACGGCGCCTTGATCATGCCGACCATGAAATGGTTCAAGCTGATCACCTCGCGCAGCCGCTGCAGGAACACTTCCGGCTGGATGCCGCCATAGAGCGAGGCGACGAGGCCGGCGCCATAGAGCGCCGACATTTCGCCGAGGAAGGTCAGGATCGGGACTGCGATGACGAGTGCGAGAATGCGCGGCAGCACCAAGACGCTGACCGGATCGAATCCCATGGTCTGCAGCGCGTCGACCTCCTCGCGCATCTTCATCGAGCCGAGTTCGGCCGTATAGGCGGAGCCCGACCGGCCGGCCACCATGATGCAGACGATGAGCACGCCGACTTCGCGCAGCACCAGAATGCCGACCATGTCGACCACGAAAATGTCGGCGCCGAATCTGCGAAAATGGAAAATTCCCTGCTGCGCCAGGATCGCGCCGATCAGGAAGGTGATGAGCACGATAATCGGCACCGCGCGCCAGCCCACCAGGTCGATCTGGTTGACCAGCGAGGTGAAGCGGAAGCTGCGCGGACGGATGAAGACCCGCAGGAATGCCGCGGTGACGGCGCCCAGCATCTGCGCAAACAAGGCGGCCGATTTGCCGACCTCCGCCATGTTCTCGCCGACGGTCGCAAGCCAGTCGAGCACGCTGGTGCGCCGCGTCCGCTCCGGATCGGGCAGTTCGGTGGTCTGGTGGACGGTTTCGACGATGGTGCGGAACTGGTCGGGAAGATTGACCACGTCGGTCGCAGCGCCCTGCTCGCGCGAGCCGCGCAACAGCCGCTCCAGGAGCCAGGCGCCGTAGGTATCGAGCTTCGCGACCCCTGCCATATCGACCCGGACGAAGCGGATCGGGCTTTGCGGCGGAATCGCCACCGCCATCACCAGCCGCTCCAGATCGTTGGCGCGGTCGGCCGTCCAGTCGCCGCCTGCAAGCAGATCGAGGCGGTCGCCAGTGACCGTGGCGGCCAGCAACGCATCCGAACTCATACTCGCTCCCCGTCCCCGATGCCCCCGGACGGTCCCCGGCGCCCGCATGGCCGTGCCGGCGGCCCTGCATTCCGGCACCTTGAGAAAAACCGCATTTCCGTCACATACTTAACAGAGTGCCTCCGGCTGTCGAGAGAGGTTAACAAAGCCTTAAACACATGGTTAACCCGGCCGGCCCGCAACTCACCATCGGCATCGAAACCTGGCCGATTGCAGGACAATTCACCATCAGCCGCGGCGCCAAGACGCAGGCGCGCGTGGTGGTCGCGGAATTGTCCGACGGGCGGTTCCGCGGGCGCGGCGAATGCGTCCCCTATGCCCGCTATCGCGAAAGCCCCGAAACGGTCGCCGCAAGGCTGCAGGAACTGGCAGGCGCGGTGGCGGCTGGGCTGACGCGCGACGCTTTGCAGCAGGCGCTGCCGCCGGGCGCCGCCCGCAACGCGCTCGATTGCGCATTCTGGGATTTCGAGGCCAAGCAATCCGCAACCCCGGTGCATGTCCTGGCCGGGTTGCCGCCACCCGGCCCGCTGACCACCGCCTTCACCATCTCGCTCGGCACGCCGCAGGCCATGGCCGAGGCGGCACGCGCCGCGTCTGCGCGCCCGCTCCTCAAGGTCAAGCTTGGCGCCGAGGGCGACCCGGAGCGGATCGCGGCCATCCGTGCCGCGGTTCCGGCCACAGAACTGATTGTCGACGCCAATGAGGGCTGGACGGCGGACAACCTCGCCGAAAACCTGAGAGCCTGCGCTGCGGCCGGCGTGACGCTGGTCGAACAGCCCCTGCCCGCCGACGCAGACGAGCCGCTGCGCAACATCGCACGGCCGGTTCCGGTCTGCGCCGACGAAAGCGCGCATGACCGCGCCTCCCTCCCCGCACTGATTGGCAAGTACGACGCGGTCAATATCAAGCTCGACAAGACCGGCGGCCTGACCGAGGCGCTTGCCATGTCAGCGGAAGCGCACAGTCTTGGTCTGATGACCATGGCCGGTTGCATGGTTGCGACCTCGCTGTCGATGGCGCCCGCCATGCTGATCGCGCAAGACACGCGCGTCGCCGATCTCGACGGACCGCTGCTGCTGGCGCGAGACCGGCCGGACGGCCTCGTCTATGACGGCAGCATCGTTCATCCGGCAAAACCGCAATTGTGGGGATAACACGCGCATCTGCGCGCCACTGGCGTTGCGGAATTCTCACACCGCGGGTTTACGCACGACGCGGTCCTATCGCGGTCTTGGCAACGCGCGGCATTCCTGTCTAACGTTTGCCGTCGGGCATGTCGTCGGCTTGGGGAGGTCGAGGGATGCGGTTGCGTGCAGGATTGGCTGCAGCGCTGCTGGCTTTGCTGGGAGCCGGCAATGCCGATGCGGCTGTGCGGATCGCCAACGACAAGGGCGGGCAGATCGGCCCCTATCTCGACAGCTTCGTCAACCTGCGCAATTCCGGGCGTCATGTCATCATCGACGGTCCGTGCCTGTCGGCCTGCACCATTGTGCTCGGCGTCGTGCCCCGCGAACGCATCTGCGTGACGCGCAGAGCCCAGCTCGGCTTCCACGCCGCCTGGAATCCCGGGCGCAACGGCCGTCCGGTGCTGAGCCGCGAAGGCACCCAGGCGCTCTGGGACATCTATCCGGGCGAAATCCGCGCCTGGCTGAAAAAGCGCGGCGGCCTGAAGCCGAAAATGGTGTTTCTGTCCGGACCCGAATTGATGTCGATGTATCGCGTCTGCAACTGAGTGCGGCGCATCGCGCGGCACTGACATCGCGGACCTGTCATTCGCCGCGCTACACATCCGGCTTGCGCAGCCATACCACGCCCGCAACCGCAGCCCCGGCCAAGGCAATCGCTGCCATCGCCGCATAACTTGCCGCCCCGATCGCGGCGTAAAGGGTTCCGGCCAGCAGCATGCTGGCGCTGAAGGCGATGCCCTGCGCCACCGAGAAATAGCCTTGCGCGGTTGCGCCGCGGCCTTCCGGCGCAGCATGGGCGATGAAGGCGACCGCGCCGAGATGACTGGCGCCGAATGAGAGGGCGTGCAGCACCTGCAGGAGCGGCAGCGTCCATCCGGTCGGGTCGAAGGCAAGGCCGATCCAGCGGATGGCGGCGCCGAGACCGCCGAGCACGATGAGCTGGACCGGACCGAAGGCTCGCGGCAACCGGCCGACGCATGCGAACAGCACGATTTCAGCGACCACGCCGAGCGCCCAGAGGCTCCCGATGACAAGTCCGTCGAAACCAGCCGCTTTCCAGGTGATGGTCGAGAAACCGTAATAGACCGCGTGGCTCGACTGGATCAGGCTAGCAGCGATGACGATCGCGATAAAGCGTCCGGCGCGCCAGAACGGCCGTGGAGGCAAGCCTTGCTCCGTCACCGGCACCGGGGCCGGCAGCGGCAGCAGGAGCGTTGCGACGAGCGCCGTCGCCATCGCCGCCGCGGCGAGGAGCCAGATCAGGTGGCGGGTTTCGATCAGGTCGAAGGCCAGTCCGGCGCCGAGATTGGCGAGGATGAAGAAGATCGACCCCCAGAGGCGGACCGGGCCGTAGACAGCGCTGCGGGCGCGCAGTCCGCGCAGCGTATAGGCATCCTGCAACGCGACGGCCGGGGTATGGGCGAAGGCGGTGAACGCGGTCAGCGCCACAATCAGCCACGCTCCCGAGACGAGACCCAGCGCGCTGAAGCCTGCAGCGGTCGCCGTCGCAAACAGGATGATGGTCGGGCGCAGCCCGAATTTGCGGTCGGCGGCGGCGGTGGCAACCGGAACGGAGACAATCCGCAGCAAGGCGGTCGCCGCCAGAATCGCCCCGACCTCGCCGGCACTGAACCCGGTGGACTGCAGCCAGACCGGGAAGAACGGCAGATGAATGCCAAGAAGGCTGTAGGAAACCGCGTAGAACAGCGCCGCTCTGAGGACGAAACTGTCGCGGGATCGGCTATCCTGCATCATGGTCGCGAATCACGCCCCGGCGCCGGACGACTCGCCGCCGGCCGAAGCGGACTATGACACTCTTCTCGCCGCGCTGACGCAGAGCGCGCGCGGCCGCTGGTTTTTGCAGGAATATCTGCGTCGTAATGCACCCCCCGAAAAGGATACGCCCGATACCGCGACACTCCTGGATGCGATCGGCCGGATCGAACGGCTTCTGCAATCGAGAAGTCTCGAACCGCCCGCACCGGCTCTTGCGGCCGACGCCACGGTGGCAACGCAAGCCGGCTTTGCCAAGGCCAAGCCGGTCGCAGGCGTTGTCGCAGACGACCTTGAGACGCCCGACATTTTCGAATCCGAGATCGCGATGTCGGAGATCGCCGCCGGAGGAGCTGCCGGTATCGAAGAGGCGGCTGTCGACGAGGCCGTTGTCGAAGGGGTGGCTGTTAACCACGTCGCTGTTGCGGAAGCCGCCGTTACGGAAATCGTCGCAGCGACCGCGACGGCAACGGTCGAGCCGGGGGCAATCGT
Source organism: Pseudorhodoplanes sp. (assembly GCF_046289595.1). GTDB lineage: Bacteria > Pseudomonadota > Alphaproteobacteria > Rhizobiales > Xanthobacteraceae > Pseudorhodoplanes. Next base: position 1,458 of record NZ_JBKBVB010000171.1, on the reverse strand, counting down.
TGTCGCCGATGTAACAGCGGCGGCCGCCGATGCAGCGGCGCTTGCCTTTCTCGGTCCGGTTGCCGCGGCAGCCGGGCCGGAAACCACACCCCTGCAGGCGGCGGCCATCCGGCGCGAAAGCCCGATCAGGCGCGATCCGTTTGCCGATATCCGCGCCCTGTCGGATATCGAGAAGATCGCGCTGTTCACCTGAAGTCCAGTCCGGATCCGTTGCCGGCTGCTACGCCGCGATAATCCGCGAGAACAGGTCCGGATCGACATTGCCGCCGGACAGGATTGCGACCACCGTCTTGCCTTTCACCTCCGGGCGGCCGGAGAGCAGCGCGGCAAGGCCGATGGCGCCGCCCGGCTCGACCACGAGCTTCAGCTCGCGCCAGGCAAAGGCGACGGCAGCTTCGACTTCGGCATCGCTTGCGGTGACGCCCTTGCCGATCAGGCGGCGGGCGATCGGGAATGTCAGTTCGCCCGGCGTATTGCTCATCAGCGCGTCGCAGATCGTGCCGGACATCTGCGCGTTGCGTTCGCGATGCCCGGTCACGAACGAGCGCGCCATATCGTCGAAGCCCTCCGGCTCGGCGGTATAGAGATCGGCGCCGGGAACGGCGGTCTTGATCGCAAGCGAAATGCCGGCCGCAAGGCCGCCGCCGGAGCATCCCACGACCACGACATCCGGCGACAGTCCGAGCGCGGACAAGTCCTCCACGATCTCGCGGCCGATCGTGCCCTGCCCCGCGATCACCATGGGATCGTCAAAGGGCGGCACGATCACTGCACCGCGCCGCTCGGCAATCTCCCGCGCGATGGCGGCGCGGTCTTCGCGGGCGCGGTCGTACAATACGACTTCGGCGCCGAGAGCCGCGGTGCGCTCGCGCTTGGGCCGCGGCGCATCGGCCGGCATCACGATAACCGCCGGCATGCCGAGCAGCTTCGCCGCCGCTGCAACGCCTTGCGCATGATTGCCGGAGGAATAGGCGACAACGCCGGCCTTGCGGCCTTCGGGCGGAATGGCAGCGCAGCGGTTAAAGGCGCCGCGGAACTTGAACGAGCCCATCCGCTGCAGCGTCTCGGCTTTGAGAAAGACGCGCGCCCCGACGCGCTCGTCGAGCAGCGGCGAGCGGATCAGCGGAGTACGGACCGCAACGCCTTCGATACGGCTTGCCGCGGTATCGATATCGGCCGGACTGATGGCATCCATGCGCAATCAATACCACTTCCGCGGCCGTTCCGGGACAGCGCGCAGAGCCGGACCCTGGGAGCCAGATACAAACGTTAGTGCTGCCGGTGGATTGCCGGTTCCCCTTCGGCAGACGCGCCGGAACGCACGGCGGGAAACACTCCGAATCGCGCTCACTCTTCCTCGCCGTCGCCGGATTGCGCCTCCCACAGCGCCACGAGGCGCTTGCGAAAGCCCTTTGGCGTTTCGGCGAACAGCCGGGTGGCGATTTTTCGGGCCGCACG